>CAZSSY010000030.1:0-32416 GCA_964609565.1 uncultured Natronomonas sp. | reverse complement strand
GAGCGCCCGGTTCATCGCGTGACCGTCGACTCTGCCGCCGTCGGCGTGGAAGAGAAACGCCGGTGGGCATCGCGGTGGCAGCATCGAGGGCCGGTAGGCCTCGAGTGGAATGACGAACTGAGCGCGGGTATCGTAGTCCGTTTGATAGTGTAACTCGAAGAGGAATCCCTCAGCGAGTCGTTCTTCGACGGCGTCGGCTGAATCGAACCCAGAGTTTGCAGGCTCGGGTGTGGTGTCTCGTTGGGTGGTCATGCGTTGTTTAACACCTGCGTGACGTCCTCGGGGGTGGTTTGGTCGATAGTGACGGGGATGATGTGTTTGCGGGCATAATTGATGATGATGTCCTGCCCGGCCTTGGCGGCCAGTTGTCTTGCTTCCTGCCGGTCGGTTAAGGTGGCGAGGACCGTCAGTTCGAATGTCTCGTCGGATTGCTGGTGTTCGATGCCGAGTTTGAGGCTCGGGTGGGTTCGGTAGAGTGATGCGTGCCGCTGGTAGAAGTCGGCGATCGTCGCGATATCGATGTCGTCGCTCGCATCGCGCGTTGTATCGACGACCTTCACGAACCACAAGTCACGTGTTGAGGGGTCGCAGGGTGTGAGGTCGCCGTATCGGAAGATTTTGGTGTCGGGGTCCTGGTTGAGGTGGGTGATGGTGGTGGTCGCGTCGTCGCTGGCGAGGAACGAGCGAAGCGCACGCTCCAGGTTGGGATCGGGCGCTGGTTCGGTGTCGGTGGTAAACCCGTCTTCGGCGTCGATCTGGCTGGCGTGGTCTGCGGCCCAGAAGGTGTCCTCGGGGTCGAATTCGTCGGTTGTTTGCACTAGGACTCGGGTCTCGATTGTGTCGTCGGTCTCGATATACCCGAATTGCCCGATCTTGACGTCGATGTCGTGACGGATCGCGGCTGCGTTGATCAGTCGTTTGACGGTGTAGTATGGGTGGATTGTGGTGGATGGGTGGTGGTAGGTGAGTTCGTAGTGGTCTGGTGGCATGGCCACATGGACAAACGACCCCGTTGATAGTAAATTTAATATCTACTCAGTTGCATAGCATGCAAATATGGAGTTGTTGCCATATGAATCGATGGTCACCGCACTCCGCGAGAAACGCCGCCGGCTCAACATCCAACAGAAAACTGTCGCCCGATACGCCGATATCAGTCCCGCCTATCTCAGCCGTATCGAAAACGCCGCTACACACGCCAACTACACCACCATCTACGACATCTGGCACGTCCTCGAACGGGAAGCCGACGCCGAGTTAGAAACCGCCGCCGACCTCATGACCACCACCATCGCCTGGGTCACCGTCGACGACACCGTCAGAGACGCCCGACGATGCATGCTCGAAAACGACTACTCACAACTCCCCGTCCAAGACGGGAACACACTCGCAGGGAGCGTCTCCGAACGAACCCTCCTCGAAGACACCGACCCAGAACAAGCAATTGGCGAGGTGATAGATCCGCCATTTCTCGAAGTCGCACCAACAACCGGCCGAGACGCCGTCTCAGCACTCCTCTCCGACGGCAACACCGCCCTCCTCGTCACCGACCCCAACGACTACCACGGAATCATCACCCCAATGGACCTCATATAACGCCGTCAAAGCAGCATAAACCAGGTACTCACCGTTAGAAACGTGGTGAAGAGGGGGTGTGGTGGCTGTGTACCTAATGGTCCTGGTGGTAGTGGTCGTGTAGGAAGAGGTGATGAATGGGTGGACGCCGGGGGTTGCCTGGCCGGTCCAGTACGGGGAGTCCCGCGTGCCTCCTCCACCCCGCGACCCTGCGGGCGACAGCTGTCCACGGGTCCGCTGCTCGCTTCCGCGCCTGACGGATTACCCGCGGTTAACTACGGCCGAACGTCCCTGCAGACGCAGGCACGTAGACCGCTGCCCTCGCAGGACGAGGCTTCGACGTTGGCTTGCAGGGCCCATACTAGTTGGGCCAGACGCACCCCGGATTCAGTCCCCGCTAAAGACCATAACGCGGGTAACGAGCGGGGCCTAACCGCCCGACCTACGTCCACCACAATCTAGACGACACCACCCTAAGGGTCTTTCGCCCACCCCCAGTCACACCCCCGAGTTCAACCCCGGAGTACCACCACGGGGATATCGCGGGTATAGTAGGCGTTAGTCGCCGTTGGACGGGGGTGATGAGTCTGGGTGGGGGTCGGCGACGCTGATGTCGCCGGTGAGGGTCTGGTGGGGATACGGGATATCGATGCCGGCCTCATCAAACCGGTGTTTGACGGTGGTGACGTAGTCAGCACGAGTCTTCACAAAGTCAGAACGAGAGGGATTGGCGATCCAGATGCGGGCCTGCAGACCGACGGAGGAATCACCAAGTTCCGTGAGCCGAACCGACGGCGCCGGATCATCCATGATGCCTTCGTGTTCGCGGGCAGCCTCTAGAATGATGTCTGTGGCGTGTTCGATATCGTCGTCGTATCCGATCCCGAACTCGAATTTCACGCGGAGTTTCTCCGCATCGACCGGGTTCTTGACTACGTTGTCCGTTAATTGGAAGTTCGGGACCGTGAGCAGCTCATTATCGAACGTCCGGACCCGGGTGACTCGGAGACTGATGTCTTCGACGATGCCTGAGTGGTCGTCCCATTCGATCCAGTCACCGATCCGGAATGGTTTGTCGATGAAGATGAAGACGCCGGAGACGAAGTTTTTGAGGACATCCTGCAACGCAAACCCGACCGCGAGTGTCGCCGCTGCCGCAATCGTCGCCAGTGACGTAAGAATATTCCCCCGGCCGGCCGCCGCAAAGCCAGCTGCGAGGGCGACGAAGACAATGATGAAAAACACGAGTTTCAACAACGGGGACCTCGCGTGCGGATCTAAATCCCGTCGCGTCATCGCCCGATTCACTAGCGGCACCACGACCGCCCGTCCGAGGACGTACACCACGATCAATACCGCGAGCCCCTGGATAGCATACCCAATGGGGTCACCATAGGTTGGATCAACCCCAAGGACGGACTCCAGGTACTCGCCGATAACGCTTGTTTGCAGCGTCATCATCGGTGGAACACCGCAGTATGGCCGCGTGTCTCGACGACATCCGCGTCAACCTGGTCGGCCAACTCGGCGGCCAACTCCTCCGTGGAGGCATCGCCGCGGGCCGACCGGAGGAACTTCGCTTTCACCAGCTCGTTGTTCGTCAACTGATCACTGAGTTCATCTGCAACGGCCGAAATCCCGCCTTTCCCGACCCAGACAGACACATCCACGTCGTGTGCCCGCGCCCGCAAATCCCGAGTAGCATCCTCAGTCATACCCACCCGTTCACCCCCACCGCGTTAATAACTTCATATACACACCACCCAAACACACCGCGAGCCCACCGCACGCGGCCACACTCCCTCAATATCGAAATCGCTTGCAGGAACACCACCGTGAGTTGAGAAAGTGAGCGAAACCGGTCGCTGCCCGTTGCACTCTCAGTATGGCCCTGTATCGTATCGCCTACTGGAATCAGGTACGTCAGTGCAGTGGTGGCTCCGAGATCGGGACCGAAGAGGGAGGGAGAAAGGGTGGTGGTGTGTCTTCTGAACTGTTTTACGCGTTCGTTGTCTGGTGTGGTGTATGGATGTGAAGACGGCGGTTTTGATCGCGTTCGGTCTCGCCGTCGGGTTACCGTATTTGACGGTGGTGCTCATGCAGGGCGGCCAGCTTGGCTTCATCCTCGTCGGCCTGATTTTCATCGCGGGGTTTCTCATCATCATCGTGAGTGAATACCGGGGACGGCAACGCATGGAGGCTGAGGCTGACGGCCAACCAGTTGAATCAGGAAACTCCGAGTAACACCCCCGAGCCATAGCCGGGTGGTGTTGGTGGTTAATAGGGGTATCGGGTGTGGTGGCCGCAGTCGCAGGTGATGACGACGTGGCCGTCTTGGGTGCGGATACGGGCATTCCGACCGGGGATGAGATAGACGTCGCACGCATCACACGTGAACCGTTTCAACCGCGTTGGGAGCGGGAGGCGGTTGCGTTCGGCAACACGTTTGGCACGACGGACATAACGCTTCGCCCGCTCTGGGGAATCCTCCTGGGCGGCTGTTCGCGCCAACTCCGCCAACCGGTCGATGCGGTCTGCAGCAACGCTCACGCGCCCCGCTTTCACGCCAGCACCTAAAGACATTCCGACCCCCACGCACACCCCTAAGAGCGAAAGTTCGGGCGGAGGTGAACTAGAAACCGTTTAGTGGGCGAAACGATGACGGTGTAGTGGGAACAGCACGACCGCAAGTCTGACTCGCCGGCTGCTTGGCCGGCTTGGGATTGCGGTAGTGTTGGCGACCCACCACTTGGCACCCCATACCAGCCCACGTGTGAATACGAGTGGTGGGACGCCACAACCGGAAACACAGCGGTTTGTGCCGTTCCAATCCACACCAGACCAAACCAAACCAGACAAGACGCGATACGATACGACAAGATAAGATTAGATTAGATTATGGCACGTATGCATTCTCGCCGTCGTGGCTCGTCCGGGTCGGACCGGCCAGCGGCAGATGACCCCCCAGCGTGGAGCGATGTTGATACCGACGCGATTGAAGACCGCGTCGTTGAGCTTGCCGAAGACGGGTATGATCCCAGCCAGATTGGGTTGAAGCTCCGTGATGAAGGCGTCCAGGGCACCCCGGTGCCGGACGTCAAACTCGCAACCGGCAAGAAAGTCACCGAGATCCTCGAGGAAAACGATGCGGAGAATGATGTCCCGGAGGACCTGCGGAATTTGATGGCGCAGGCGGTCCGGCTCCACGAGCACTTGGATGCGAATCCGGGTGATGCACAGAACAAGCGCGCACTCCAGAACACCGAATCAAAGATCCGGCGGCTCGTCGACTACTATCGCGGAGATAAACTCGACGTCGAGTTCTCGTATACCTACGAGGCCGCCGCCGAACTGGTGGAAACCGAATAGATGGCAACGACGGGCCACACCGAGGACGCGGCCGACCACGCCGCCGCCGTGATCCACGAGGCCAGCTTCGTCCACGTCACCGCGACAGCCGACGGCGACGCCCTCGCCGCCGCTGGACTCCTCGCCCGTGCCCTCACCGCCACCGATACCCCCTATCAAGCGAGCATCGCTGCGGTCCCAGACACACCGGGGACGGACGTCGACTGTACCGTCGCCATCGGCCACCACGCCGGCGACGTCACCATTACCGACACGCCCGCCGCCATAAGTGCAGCCAGCCTCGCCGAAACCCTCACAGAAGACACAACGACCGAGACTGATGCCGCCAAGGATACCCCGGTGGGTGATCCGGTGTTGGCGTTGGCGGGTGGCGTGTGTGCCGGCGCTGTCCCGTCCGGCGCCCTGCTAGACGACGCGGAGCTTACCAGGCAGCCGGGGGTGGCCATCCCCACACCAGATCCGGTTGCCGGTCTCACGTATTCCACTCGGGTGCATACGGCGGTCTCGGGACAGCCCGACGAGGTTGAGGCGGCGCTCGATGGCGTGGGGGATGCTCGCGAGCAGGCGTCATTCCTCTCGTTCGCCGCGGTCCAAGACGCCCCACCGCGGGCCGCTGACGTCGTCCAACACGCACTCCACCCCTACGCATGCCCCCGGTTCGAAACACTCGGCGGGTACGCCGACATCCTCGATGCGGTCGCCAGAACCAAACCCGGCATCGGCATCGTCCTCGCCCTCCACGCTGGGACCGACGTGGCTGGTGGTGTGACCGCGGCTGCCCGCGACTGTTGGGAAACGCACGGCAACACAGTCCATGCCGCGTTACATGCTGCCGAGACAAATCGATACCAGGGTCTGTATGTCGCACACGTGGATGAGGTGTCCCCGGCGGTTCTTGGGTCGGTGGGGCGGCTGCTCTTCGAGTACCGCTCGCCGGAACCGCTCGCCGTGGTCGTCACCGACGATGCCGCCACCGCCGTCGGCACCGACCCCGACACCGTCCACACCACACTCAACCACGCAGCCGACGAGGTAGATGGGGACGTGTCGATCCGGGAGGCCGCCTCGACCGCGGCATACGCCGCGCGGGGGACCGCGGTGTTCGATGATGCACGGGACGCCTTTGTTGCGGCGTTCCGGGAGGCACAATGACTAAAGCAACCATCCGGACCCGACACGACCAGCCGGCCGTGGTCGCAGCGGCCATCAAGCCGGATAACACCAGCGAGATGGCGACGACCGTCGACGGGGAGCTGGTTGTCACGGTGATCGAGCGCGAGACCGCACGCGGGCTCCGGACGACGATCGACGATTATGTATCGAACCTGACCGTAGCAGCCGACACAATCACAACACTACCGACTAACGATTCCGAATCATGAGTGAACGATCCGTATCCAGACAGAAGCAAGAAAAGCAATGGTACACCGTGGTCGCCCCCGAGATGTTCGATCGGGCCGACCTGGGTGAGACGCCAGCCGATGAACCAGAGCAGGTCTACGACCGCACGATCGAAACGACGCTCGGTGAGTTACGCGACGACCCGAGTGAGAACAACACCAAACTGAAGTTCCGCATCCACGACGTCGGCAGCGACACCGCCTACTCCGAGTTCGCCCGCCACGAACTCACCCGCGATTACCTCCGGAGCCTGACCCGACGGGGGACATCGAAGATCGATGCGTTCGTCACTGTCCTCACCACGGATGATTACCGCGTCCAGGTCCAGCCGGTCGCCTACACGACGAAGAACGCCGACCACAGCCAAGAACGGGCCATCCGGAAAGAAATGGTCAGCCTCGTCGAGGACGCCGCCGCTGAACGCACCTTCGAAGACCTCATCCAAAGCATCGTCGAAGGCCACCTCTCCTCGGCGATCTACAACGAAGCCAAAACCATCTACCCCCTCCGCCGCGTCGAAGTCCAGAAAACCCGGCTCGAAGCCCACCCCGAAGAAGTCGCCGCCGAACAAGAAGCCAGCGTCGACGTCGACGCCGACGACATCGACGTCGACGACACCGCATAACCCAACCCCACCGATACCACCGCATTCGCCCCAACGACGCTTCAACAACAATAGAGAGACGAACCTGGCCAGTGGTGCGTGTCGCCACCGGCTGTCGGTATTGTTTTGGGTGGGGTTAGTCGGTGACGTGGATGACGCCGGTCATGCCGCCGGCTTCATGTGGGATACAGAAATACGGATGCGGGCCTCTCGTGTGGAACGTGTGCGTGTAGGTGTCGCCGGGTTGGATGTTCCCACCCTGGCTGGCGTGCCAGGCGTCGCGGGCAGCCGCCTCCGTCTCGAACCCACCGGACGCGAAATACGCCGCCGTATCCGGGAGTTCGTGTTCGTAGGCGGTGACGGTGTGGCCGCGGGAGCCGTTGTTCCCCCAGACGATTTGCTCGCCGACCGTCGTTTCATATATATCTGGGAGGAATGCCGTTCGGGACATCCCGATGTCGTAGTCGGCCTCCCGGAGGCCGCCGAGGACGCCATCAACGAGACATCCCCCGCCAGCCGCCGCGAACATAGTCCCGGTCGTTGCGAGGACCGTCCGTCGATCCATACCCACGGATGGCCGCCGGATGGCTATAGGTACCCCGGTTTCGCGTCGAAGCGAACCACATAAGGTCGCTGTTGCCGTCGGCCGGACTAGAGCATGGAGCCGCGCTTTCTGGGACAGTTGGGCCTGGCTGACGCCGTGTCGGTCACCAACGCGGCCCTCGGATTCACCGCCGCCGCCATCGCACTCACCGCCCCCGAGGTGAGTGCCCGCCTCATCCTCCTGGCAGCCATCGCCGACGGCCTCGACGGCGTGGTGGCTCGAGCCCGCGGCGGCACACCCGTCGGTGAATACCTCGATTCCCTCGCAGATGTCGCCTCATTCGGCGTCGCCCCAGCCGTCTTCGTCTACGGCGTCACCACCGCCGACGACGCCGTGGCCCTCGAGAGCGCCCTCGGCACAGCCGCCATCGTGATCCCCGCGATCTATGTCGGGATGGCCGTCATCCGCCTCGGCTTCTATATGCTATATGATCGCGACCGGTCACAGACAGTGGGGGTGCAGACCACGTTGGCGGGGACGTTGCTCGCCGTAACATACCTCGCCGGGATTACGGAACCGACGGTCTTGTTGGCGATGACGGCAGTCTTGACATACCTCATGATTGCCTCGATCACCTACCCCGAACTCTACGCACGCGATGCGATCGTACTCGGTGGTCTGCAGGCGCTCGCCGTCTTCTTCCCCGCGGCGGTGAATCGGTTGTTCCCGCGGGCACTCCTCGTGTTCGCCCTCGCGTATCTCGTATTGGCGCCGGTCGCCTACTGGCGTGACAGCGACAGCGACAGTGATGGCGAGGAAGCCGCGACGCCGCCACAGTTGTGAAGAGAAACGGCCTTCGCCATTCATGATTATCGCGACCTCGCAGTCTTGGGGTCGTGACCGGTAGTGAGCATGCAACCAAACCATTAAAAAGACTCTGTAGTCGGTACTCTTTCGGGTCAACTGCCGTGCGGGCCTCTAGAGTCGCCACCTACCTTTATGCCCACACCACCGCTGTAACGTGATATGGCTGAGGCGGGGGTCCATCACGAACTGTACCGGCATCTCGCGAATGCCGTCGAGAAAGAGCCGAACCGCGGGGGGCGAACCTACAACAGAATCGAGCCAGAGTACGGGCAGGACATTCGGGGTTTCGCCGATTTAGTTCTCTTCGATGACGAGGACAACCCCATTCTCGTGATTGAGGCAAAACGTCCGGACGGCGAAAGTGCCTCCCAAGATGTTGATCCATACGCGCAGCCGGTCATTCAGCAGGCCTTCGACTACGCTGCAGAAATGGGGGCGCCGTACTTCGCAACCTACAACGGCGATCGGTTCGTTCTCTTCCGCACATTCGAGGAGGGCCGTCAGCTCCTCCAGCGGTCCACGAAGACCTACCGAGTGTCGAGTGTAGAGAAGTTCGCTGAGTCCATCCTCGACCAAATCGCGCAGCTGGAAGAAGGTCAGGAGAAGTGGGACAGTCTCGACGAGGCGTTCATCGAGCGGATTCGAAGCCTGCATGAGCTGCTGACACCGAAGTTGGAAGCAGCACTCACCGAGCAGATCGAAATCGATGAAGCGTTCTACGAGTCGTTTACCGAGTGGGCGGCGACACAGGGGATCGACTACCCTGAAGCTGACGAGGAGGAACAGCTCGAGATCAGAGAGCGCTTTGCCGAACAGGCGGCGTATCTCCTGGTGAACAAGATCCTCTTCTACAAGATTCTGGAACAGTCATCGGCATACTCCGAGGATATCCGTCCGTTAGCTGTGAGTATCCATCGAGTCCGTCAGGACCTTCAGGATCATTTTCAAGAAGTTGTCGATCAGATCGACTTCGAGGCCATCTTTGAGCACGATAACGTCTATAGCGAAATTGCGCTTGATCGGGTAGGTGAACGCATCCGTGATTTCATCCTGGAATTGGACGACGAGGACCTGACTCGATTCGACTCAGACGTGATCGGCCGAATCTACGAAGAAGTCATTCCACCCGATCGCCGTCACGACCTCGGAGAGTATTATACCCCGCCCGCTATCTGCGATCTGATCACCCGCCTTACGGTGACAGATGCACATGATACGGTGTTAGATCCTGCGTGCGGGAGTGGAGGGTTCCTCGTGAGTGCCTATCAACGCAAGAAGGACCTCCTTCCTGAATCCGCAGGTGCCCACGAACAGATCCTTTCAGAACTCTATGGCGTGGACATCAATCGTTTCCCCGCCCACCTGACGGCGATTAACCTGGCGATACAGGATCTCTCGGCGAAGACGGAAAACGTGAACGTGGAAGTCGATGACTTCTTCGAAGTCACGCCAGACACGATGCGGTTCGGTCGGGAACGGGCCGACGCCAGCGGAAGCGAAGCAGAGAGCGGCGTCGTAGAAGACACCATCGGCGATTTAGACGCGGTCGTGGGGAACCCGCCGTACATCCGTCAGGAGAACATCGACGAGAAGGTCCGCGTCCGTAATCACCTCTCGCGCGTCGACGGCGAAGGTCTCTCCCGCCGCTCGGACATCTATTCGTATTTCGTGACTCACGGCACCGAGTTCCTCCGCGATGGCGGTCGACTGGGATTCATCACCAGTGATCGGTGGCTGGACACGAAATATGGCGCCGACCTGCAGGGATTCCTCCTGGAGACCTACCAGATTGACGCAATCATCAAGTTCGACGCTCAAGCATTCGAGGATGCCCTGGTCGGGTCCAGTGTGATCATATTGGAGAAGACCCAGGACAAGACTGCACGTGACCAAAACATCGTGAAATTCCTTCGCGTCAAGGGAGCGGTGGAAATCGACGATATCGCCTCGCTCGTGAGCAATACCACCGAGCCCGAACAGCTCATACGGACAGACAAATACCGGCTGGTCACACGGACTCAACGCGATCTGCAAAACGAAGACAAATGGAGCCTGTTCTTCACAGCCCCGCCGATCTACTTCGAAGCTCTCGCAAATGCGGACACAGTGGAACTGGATAATGTGGCGAGTCTGAGCTACGGACAGAAGACGGGTGCCAACGATTTCTTCTGCCATCGTTCCGACGAGAGCGTAGATTTGGGCATCGAATCATATACCGCACCACTTCTGAAGGCCAGCGGCCAACTGAACAGAATCTCCTTTGAGGGAGATGTGGCCAGAGAGTGGGAAATTCTCGACATACACGATATTGTTGTTGAAGCCAGGGAAGCAGTTGGATCTACATTCGAGGACAATCTCGAAGCGAACGTCAAGCAGTGGCTGGCGGAGAATGGTCACGAGATACTGGTAGAGTTCATCGAATGGGGAGAGGACCAAGGATACGACGAGCGATCGACGTGTGCTTCTCGAGAGATTTGGTTTGACCTCGGAGATTTACCGCGACCGCCTCTCATCATGCCCGAATTCATCTGGCGAGAATTCCGCGTCGTATGGAACGAAGCAAACGGGGTGGGAACGAACCAGTTCTACAATATTGATCCCGCAGACGGTGTTGATTCTCGACTTCTCTGCGGCCTCTTGAACTCGCGGTTGACGTGGATGAACGCGGAGCTTCGAGGGAGAAAAGCGGGTGGACAGGGTCTGACACGAGCACGTATGATGGTCTATGAGACAGAACAGCTCCCATTACCCGATCCCGACCAGATGTCCGACGAGGAGCGGAACCAAATCAAGGACTCTCTCGACGACCTCATCGAACGCGAAAACGAATTGGACGAGGATGCGTCCGTAGAGGAGACCGAAAGCGAACGTGACGACCTCGATACTGCCGTGCTCGCAATGATGGGGATGGAAGACGAACTCGGCCGGTTGAAGGCCGCTGTAGACGGCTTGGTCGCAATGCGAGAGAAGGAAGCCGGCGAGCGGACGGAAGTACTCGTTGACCGGCCGGATGAACGGGAAGTGATCGATCTGGCCGGTGTTTCCCAGGTCCGCGAGAGCACCACCCTCGACGACTTCGGATGACCTCGCCGAGTAATCGTTGAAAACCGAGAGGACTTCGTCCTCGGTACCCTCGAGGTATCCGAGTTGGCCGTCGTCTACAATCGGTGCCAGGCAGTATCCTCCCTCTGCTGTCCTGTCAGATGACCTTTGGGAATCCCCGACGCCTACTATTCCTGAACCAGTGGAGGTCACCCTCAGATGTGGCTGTACTTGTCATTTCTGTTGCGGCCGAGTATTCGGGCAACCGTCAACGTGATGGAACCGATGGCGGACGATCGAGACGAGGATCTCGCGGCCACAGCCGCAACACCGCCATAACTCGTCGCCGCCCTGTTCGGGAGGTTCGCGGTGGAGCGTCCAATTGGACACTTCTGACCACTCGAAGCGACAGAGGTCGAATATCCTTTCCGTGAAACCTCCAGTCCCATCAGGTGCGGTCGTGATATCTTTGGGATGTTCCGCATCATGTCGACGGCACGCATCGAACCGTCGACTACGTCCTCTGATGTGTTGCTCATGGTTGTTTCCTGTTCGGTTCACGGACCGCCGGGCGGCAAGGAGCCGCTGGCCGGTTGCCCATCGTCATGTGGGTCCTCGCGTTTACATATGGATTGGCAACGGGTAGGCTGCGAAGAGTATATACCCCTTGCTTCGGTTGCATAGAACCGGTGTACGGTAGTCCTACGAAATCGCTAAAAAGAATCTTGCAGTCGAGTCGAAACGCTCTTGCCCCATCTCGCCGGATACCAGCATATGAGCAACGGGGACGACGAGTCCACAGCCGGCCCCGAGGACACCACCGACGAATCCACAGCACCCGAGGAGGATACCGAACCCCCCGAGGATACTGACACTGCAGCCGACGATAGCGAATCCACCGACGGCGAGGAGGCAGCTGAGCCATCACCGGAGGAGGGAGCTTTGGAGCCGGAGGAGTCACTCGAATCCATTGAAGACCGACTGGATACTCTCGAAGCCGACCTCGCGGAGGCCGACACCGAAACAGCACTTGATGAAATCGAGACCGAATTAGACGCCATTGAGGCCGACCTGGAAACGGTTGCTTCGGGGCTGCCAGAGCCAGCCGACGAAGACGACGAAGAAGCAGAAGACGGCGACGAGGACGCGGAAGCGGAGGATGACCCGGTTTCGGAGCTTGAATCCCGGATCGACGCGCTTCGAGAGGAACTCGAAGAAAAGCGAGGGCCCTACGCTGAGGACGTGCAGGCGTCTGTTGAGGAGTCCGCCGAGACGATTCGTGACGCAGAGTGGACCGATGACGGTGCGGTCGATGTCACCGCGGCGGTCGAATCGTTCGTCGCGACCGTGAGCCAGGAGCTGGATGCCGCCATCGAGACCCCCGGTGACGACCCACAGACAGCTGCGGAATCCTTGGAGGATGCCAGGACGGTTATCGGTGACTCGGGCCTGGATCCAGATGCGGATGCAGCCGTGATTGCGACGTTGGGTGAGGCTGCCGATGAGTTGGCAGACGCTGTTGAGGCGGCCGAAGAATGGAGCGACCTCACCGTCCGCGAACAACTCCACGCCCAGGGCTTCTACGACCGACTCACCCCAGAAAACCAGCGGGACTTCCCGCCGGAACGTGCCGTCGTCCGGATTGCGGAAGCCGAAAACGATCCCGAACGCATTCTCCTGGCCTTAGAACACCTCGATTCGGACTTCATGGAAGAAAAAGCCCTCGACGCTCTCGGTCACCTCGGCCCACAAGAAGCGTTCGACCTCCTCCATGAACGCGCCCAAAAACGCGGCCAGCCAGAGATCGAAGTCCTCGGGAAAATCGGGGACGACCGCGCCGTCGACACGCTCATCGAATACGTCGACAGCGGCAACCCGCCACTCCAAAAAGTCACGCTCCGCGCCCTCGGCGAAATTGGGAGCACCGACGCCACCCAAGCCGTCGCGAACGCCCTCGAAGATGACGAACCCGCCATCCGCACCCAGGCCGCCCGCGCACTCGGTCTCATCGGTGACCCCCGCGCCATCGAACCACTCACCGCCTACCTCGACGACGAAACCGAAGCCACCACACTCCGCGCCGCCTGCGCGTGGGCGCTCATCCAAATCGGGACCGAACAAGCGCTCAACGCTGCCGCCGACTACGTCGACGACCGCGCCTACATCGTCCAAACCGAAGCCGAAAAAGCCCGCGACGCCACCTCCGCCTAACAGACACCACCCACCAGATCGGTATGCAGCCCACAGTGCCTAGAAGAAATTCAGCAGGTAGCAGTCGCGTCACCGGCGGTGAACGGCGTTCCAAGAATTTTATTTGGAAGGATCGCTGTCGGGGTCTGTTTCGGGGTCGGGGTCGGGGTCGCGGAGGAGGGTGCTGCGGAGGGCGTCATCGAGTTCGGCGTCAGCCATCTTTTCGATGAGTGCGTCGATGACGGCGTCGCGTCGGCCTTTGACGAATTTGATGGAGCCGACCACGAGGTGGCCACCACCGGAGATACCGGCGCCATCAACTTCCGCTTGGAGTTCCGAGACCATCTCTGGGATGTCGAGTCGGACGCCGTCGGATCGGAGGACGGCGAAATCAGGACCGTACCCGATGGTGATAACGGGGTCGCCGGTTTCTTTGACCTTCACATCATGGAGTTCCCCCGTCGTCTTCCCGGGGGCAGGGTAGGTAAAGCGGCGAGCGTACTGTTCGACATCAATCCGGTAGAGGTGGGCGTCGTTGTCGAGGCGTTCGTGTTCGACATGTGGCTCCGCAGCTTCAAGCTGTTCGGTGACGTCGCGTCGAGCCCGCGAAGAGAAGAACTCAACGAGTTGGTCGTGCCGCTCGGGGTCGTCGCATTCGAGATCGAGGATGTCCGTGATGAGGCTGCCGCCGGACTGATACCGCAGCCAGTGAGCGGCGTAATCCAGGGCTTCCACAATATCCTGTAACGCCGCTTCCGGATATCCGGCATCTGCTGCGAGAGTGAGGTAGTCGTCCATGGCGTCGGCTTTCGAGCGATCGGCAAGGCCGGCGACAGCCGGGACGTGGCGGAGTGTATCCGTGAGGGACGGATCGATTAGCCGCGCCAACTCGACGCACATCATCCCGGTGGTGATCCGGTAATCCTCATCGTACAGATATGGATTGACGTGTTCGTTGACAAGCGGGCCGACAGTGTCGGGGTCGGGGTGGTGATGATCGACGACGACAATGGGGATATCGTATTGGTCGAGGGCGCGATAGGCGGGGGTGTCCTCAGCCGTCGAGCCGTTATCGACCATGAATAACAGGGGGAGTTGTTGGCCGTGGCGGGATTGATCTTCCAACGCAAAATTCAGATCCCGCGTGACGTCTTCCATCTCGTAAAACGGCGCCTTCGACGGCAATCGCTTCAGGAGATGCCGCGGCGCCTCCGGGTCTTCATGGACAGCATCAATAAAGTTCGAGAGGGCGATCTGGACGGGGATTGAGGCACACATGCCGTCGCCATCGGCATGGTGTCGAATCCGGATCGGGCGGGCATCCAACACCGCTTGCCGGAGTTCGCGGGCAACCGCTTTGAGATCCGCGTGGATGGGTTCGAAGGCGGGCCACTCGATCAGAGGTTCTGTTGAGGCTGGCTCGGCCGCTTCATCAAGGGCGTCGTCGACGCGGGTGCGGACATCGGCTTGGGCGTCGCCGGTGAGCACGGCGAGTTCATCAATTTCGACCTGGACGGCGTCATCCCGCGTCTCAACCGTCCCTGTCGCGCGGACGGTATCGCCGAGCTCAATGTCGGGGTAGGCCCGGACACCGGCTTGCTCGAAAGCGGCACAGGGGACCACGCCGCTGCCATCCCGGACGGCAAAAATGGTGGGGCCGGCGGTCTGTTTAATCTGGACGATATCGCCTTCGAGGTAGACCGTCTCGCCGATGCGTTCAGTGAGATCTTCGACCCCGACACCGACACCGTGGACTACGGGCTCGGTGTCGATCTCGCTTATATCGTCGTCGATGGGGACTTCGGCGAACGCGAGGTCGCCGTCTGGCCGAATATCGGCGAGCGTGACCACGAGGGTGTCGCCGACATCGTAGTCCCCGTGGAGATTCGAATCATGAACGAGCCCGGAGACGTGATCGGAGAGATCAACGAAGATGCCGTAGTCGACGACACCGTTGACGGTCGCAAGATAGGCGTCGTCTTCGGAGAGGTCATCGATGGTACAGTCCGAGGTGAGTGTGTAGACCTGACCGTCGTGGGGTCTACTCGCCGGATCGCCGGCGGCGGATGAAGTCATTGCCGAAATGTCGGCTCCGGCCGTGTTTAAGCGTGACGTTGTCCACCGCCCCGTGAAATCCGGGGTGGTGGTCCGGAAACCTTAGTTAGCGGGCGTCCCGACAGAGGGGTATGGGACTGTTCGGGTCGGTGTTACCATCAGGGCTTTTTCGCTCCAGCGAAATCCTCGGGATCGCCGACGACGCCCTCCAGTTCGCCCTCCAGGCATCCGAAGACGCCCACCCGAACGAATATATGGGACAGCTCCGCGGCGAAGACGCCAAAAAGCTCGGATTGGACCGAGAGGGCACCGTCATCACGGACGTGTTGCTCGCCCCTGGGACGAAGACGAACCAGGTGAGCGCCGAATTCAACCCCACGTATATGCCGAATGACTTACAGAGCGTCGGGTCGGTCCACTCCCACCCAAACGGTGTGTTACGGCCGAGTGACGCCGACCTGGCGACGTTCACGAAAGGCAAAGTCCATATCATCATTGGAGCGCCGTATCGCCGGTCTGACTGGCGGGCCTTCGACCGCGACGGCAACCCAACGAATCTCGATGTCCTCAACGTCGATCCACCGGACGAGCAGTTCTTCGATTTCACCCAAGCCGATATCGACCGCGAACTCCTATGACCCGCGTCGTCGCCCAAGGCACCTTCGACATCCTCCACCCCGGCCACCTCCACTACCTCACCGAAGCCGCCGCCATGGGCGATGAACTCCACGTCATCATCGCCCGCAGCGAAAACATCACCCACAAAGCCGAACCCATCATCGGCGACCGGCAACGCCGCGATATGGTCGCCGCACTGGACCCCGTCGACGACGCCCGCCTCGGCGACACCGACGACTTCCTCGTCCCCATCCGCGCCATCGACCCCGACATCGTCGTCCTCGGCTACGACCAATACCACGACGAAGACGCCGTCACCGCCATGCTCGACGACGGCGGAATCGACTGCGAAGTTGCCCGCGCCAGCGCCCGCGACCCCAAATACGACAACGAAATCCTCTCCACCGGCGGCATCGTCGACCGAATCTGCAACCACCGCTGCTAGACTCGCCTCCTATATGCGTCATCCGTCGGACTCGAGGTGTTGTGGTGGTTAGGTGACGGTGTTGTAAACGTCGTGTAATTTGTCGATTGAGCGTTCGATACTCAACGCCTCCCGACACGCCAGACACCCGTCTGTGAGCCGTTCTTGGTTCTGTAACGCGTCTCGGAGGGCGTGCTGGAATGCGTTGATGTCGCCGGATGGGTAGTGGTAGCCGGTCTCGCCTTCGACAACGGTTTCGGTTAAGGCGCCGCCGTCGACGGCCACGACCGGCGTTCCACACGCAATGGCTTCCAAGGCAACCAATCCCTGCGTCTCGATCGGACTGGGGAAAGCAAAAACATCCAAGGCCGCATAAAACGTCGAGAGATCAGCCCGATCGAGGAATCCAAGGAACTGGACATCGTCGCGGGCTGCTGCCCGCCGTTGGAGGTCCGGGCGTGCCGGGCCGTCACCCGCCAGGACGACACCCCCATCCAGGTCAACCGTCGCCGCCAAGAGTTCCTCCAGCTGTTTTTCATAGCCGTGCCGGCCGGTGTATCCCACGAGGGGGCCATCCGGCAGGCTATACCGGTCACGGAACGCCGTAACTGCCGCCTCCGAGGCGGGTTGGAACTGTTCGATGTCAACTCCGTTCGAGACGACATATACGGGCGTGTCTGGCTGCTGGATGTGTGATGCGGCGGCGTCGGTCGGGACGATGACCGCGTCAGCCCCATCGAAGAACCATTGCTCGTACCGATCCGCAGCGTGCTGGACCGTTGCATCAAAGACCGTACTGAGGTACGCCGCATATTCCCGCGCCGGCGTATGATACGACGCCACCACCGGCACGTTGTGGGGAGCCGCGAGCCGCCGGCCGGCCAAGCCCAACGTGAACGGTGTATGGACGTGGACCACGTCGAGATCCATCGCGGCAATCTCGGTGGGCACGCGTGGGCTGGCGAGCCGGAACCCGGGGTAAAACGGGAACGGGACACTCTCAACCGGGTATTCGGTCCCCATCCCGGTCGTGCTGCCATCTCGGGGATAGACCACCGGCATCGTGCCGCCGCGGTCCCGCCACGCCGCCCGCCAATCATGCACCGTGTACGTGACCCCGTTGATCGTCGGGAGATACGTATCCGTGAATGCCGCCACCGTCGCCAGCTCACCTGAAGCGCCCACCGGAATCACCCCGGCGCGACGACGCTGTCGGTGTCTGGCCGTTTGCGGTCGGCTGTCCGATACACCTCGTGTAATGCGGTTGCTATCGTGTCCAGTCCGTGGCTGTGCGCGGTGGCTTGGGCGTTCGATCCTAATCGCTCCCGGAGCGTGGAGTTGGTAGCGAGTCGTTCGATGGCTGTCTGGAAGTCCGTGAGTGAGGTACATTTGAGGCAGTCCTCCCCGTCGGTGTAGAACTCATCGAACACGGGAATATCACGGAGGACAACGGGCTTGCCCGCTGCCATCGCCTCAAGCACCGCGATCCCTTGGTTTTCAGTATGGGTCGGGAAACAGCAAATGTCTCCAGCTGCGTACGCGCCTCGGATGTCGTCGATCCAGCCGGTGAACGTCATATTCGCCGGTGGGTCGCGAATCCAGCGGCGAACCGACGGTGATGCCAACGGCCCCGTCTCATAGGGTCCGAACCACGCGAAGTCATACGGCATCGTTTCGGCCAACCGACACAACGTCGAGACGCCCTTGCGTTCGAACACATTCCCCACCGAACACACCACCGGTCCCTCGAAGCCAAACCGCGCCCGATACGCCTCGCGATGTGAATCGATATCGGTGAATCGCTCCCGGTCGACGCCATTCGACACCACCCGGATTGGCGTGGCTATCGGGTACGATTCGAGGACGTGTTTCGTGTAGTGGCTCGGACAGACGACGAGATCTGCGTGTGAATACAGCCACCGGAGATACCAGCCCAACGCGGGGGCGAGCATCGTCGACCCCCGGAAGCTTTCTGCGAAATCCTCCCGGGTCACATGCGCATGCATCACCACCGGGATACCACGCCGCCGCGCGGCCTTTACAACCGCCACAGTCCCCGGTCCGATAAAATGACAATGGACAATATCAACCGACGGCACCAACTCACGGCCACCCAGCCAGGACCGAACCGCGGACACGACCCCTCCATCTGCCCATGGTGAAGTAACGACATCGATATCTGTCTGGGTGAGGGCCTGTCGGTGGTGGCGGACTGCGGTCTCAATCCCGCTCCGCCGCAGGAATGCCTCCCCTTCAAGATAATGCAACACACGCACTGGATTGCCACTGGACCCGGCTGCTACTAATAACACACCGGTCCCACACCCAACCCCTTTCATCACACCACCGCACCGATCACACCCACTCCAACACCCATCGACAGTTCTTCGCCAGCCTGTATTCAGGTAGCGCGACTCGCGTAAACGACCATGCATTCGGCCGAAATGAGACGCCGAACCCGCTGGGGTAATGCCATGGCCGGGTCGTCGAGGATGCTGTCACGTCGCTCTAAAAGAGCCTCCAGTCCAATATAAGCCTGGAGATCGCGAACGACGCCTTCCTGGAGTGGATCGACGGCCTAGGGATTGACGTTGAAGATCGTCGCGACACCCAGCCGGGCTTCCTCTTCGGTCACGTCGGCCCGACGCGCAACGAGTTCTCCGTCACGCTGACAAATGGGCTGGTCAACTGTTTGCGGGCCGGCTGTCCCCGCGAACGGTTCAAGAACGCGCTGGTTTTTGTCCAGCTCGCAGATGGTCACTACAGGATGCAGACGCGGCACCTGATGGGTGACGACAGCCTAGAGGCATTCCCGTTTCTCGCGAAATGTTCCGTTTTCTAAACCGTCGATTGACGGATCGAGAACCCAATTTTCATTTTCAATCTGTATTAACCTACTTCTCGAGTGGAACCGGTGACGACGGTGATCATTGGAATCGGCTCGATTGAGGTGCGAGCCACCGCCGAGAATCCAGAGGCCCCACTATTTCTCTCTTAGGGGGTCCTAAGGGCAGACAATCTAAACGACTTCTGTAGTCTTTCTTCAACTGGCCCCGAAACGGAGACTCGGGGGTTTGATTGCAGTAGGGAATTGTTTAAAAGGGGGTGTGGGTAGTCCTAATTCAATAGTGCCAAATATAGTCGTCGTTCTCGTCGTATTGTTCGAGAAATCGTTTCCCTATCTGTACACTTCGGAGTGTGATGGTGCCTCGGCCCTTCTCTCTAATCAATCCAGTTTTGATGAGGTCATCGATAGCCTTGTCTAAGTCATCACCATCGTAACCGCCGCACCAGTTCTTCAGTGTTTGGCGTTGGACGTGGCGACTCCCGGTTACGGGCTCTCGGACCATTGTTGAGATGACTTGTAGATGGACATCGTTCCAAGAAGCCATGCATTCATTGGAACATAGTATCTCTAGCGACATAGATGTTTCGATAAAGAACATCTATGTATCTATCAGTACCTTTTGAACTGAGTAAAGGACACACATATAGACTCCTGGGAAAACATTAAGTGCACCAAAGACATACATCGGCGTGTAGATCAAAAAATCGGTTTGCACATCGCCGTTGCGAGCCTTTGGTTCGTAGAAATCAGCTCAACTATGCCCACGCAAATAGATTCGCCGGAACGCCAGAATTACACGGACGAAGCTGCTCTCATCCGTCTACTGGGTGACAGTCCGAAAGTAAAAATCCTGGCTGTACTACTTCAGCAGGGACGGGACACAAACGTCAGTACGATCGCTGAGATCGGTGGAATGAGTCGAAGCTCTGTATATCGTTACATTGACGACTTGATTAATCTCGGCGTGATCGAGAAGACTCGGGAAATTGGGGGAAGCCCTCTATACCAGATCAATAAGGACAGCCAGACTGCGCAAAAGCTTGCAGAATTAGAATGGGAGCTTGTCGATGAGATCGCTGGAGAGGTTGATGAAGAGTCCGATGACGATTTCGAAATCCCTGAATCACCCCCCAAATCCTAATATAGCCAGTATTGGTCTTGGACTTCTCTTGATCTATCGACGGGGACTAAACTCGACTTTGTAAGCGATCTGTCTTAGACGATTGCTTGATCGTAATATACGCATCTGTCCGTATAGAAGCAATCCCCACAAGTGGGGGTTCCTGATACACAGATAAGTGCACCAAAGTCAAGAAGGGCCAAATTATAGTCTGCACCTGGTTTCTGGGTAAAATCCAATCGGCAAATCCCACGCCCCAACAGCCATTGAGCTGAGTTCTATAGAGCCATTTTGGGCACCGGTTGGTCGGTCGTGGCGGTTGTGAAGCGAAGCGTCCTTGGGCAGCGGCGACAAACCAGGGGTATGTCGATTGCGCGGGGGGCGCAGTTTGCGCGGGAGCATCCACGAGCGTTGACGCTGGTCTTGACCGTCGTGGGGTATGTGGTTGTCCTCGGCACCCTGTATGGGGATGCCGGCATCTATCCAGAGATCTCGGAGACGACGGTGGATACGTTGGCTGCCGCGATCACCGGCATCAATGCGCTCACTATCGGGTGTTTGCTCGTGGGGTGGTACTGGATCCGGAACAACGAGGTGGCGAAACATCGGACGGCGATGACAGCCGCCTTCACATTGATTCTCATCTTCCTCGTCTTATATCTCCTGAAAACCGGTGGTGGCGGGCGGAAAGAGGTGCTTGCCGGTGCGCCGCTCCGGGCATTCTACCTTGGGATGCTCGGCATCCACGTCATCCTCTCGATGGTCGCCGTGCCCCTGGTCCTCTATGCGATCACCCTGGGGGTCACCCACACCCCGCTGGAACTCCAACAGACCCCGCATGCCCGTGTCGGACAGATCGCTGTCACAATCTGGCTTGTCAGTCTCGCCCTCGGCGTCCTCGCGTACCTGATGCTCACGTTCTACTATGCACCCGGCCAGATTGAATTCGTCCGCGGTGTCGGATAACGCGTGTGAGGACTGCAGCCATGAGTGAGAAACAACGCATTCGAGAGGAAGTCTGGGACGCACTCGAAGAAAGTGGAGAGGCTCGGTTCCCGTATCCGCCGCATGGCCGAATTCCGAATTTCGCCGGTGCTGCCGAGGCCGCCGACCGCCTCGCCGCACTTGACGTCTGGCAAGAGGCGGATGTGATCAAGTCGAATCCGGATGCGCCACAACTCCCGGTTCGACGGGCGGCACTCCATGCGGGGAAAACGGTCTATATGGCGGTTCCGCGGCTCCGAGACAGAGAGTGTTTTCTGACATTGGATCCAGCCGTAATCGCGGATGTCGATCAGGCGGCCACGATTGGGGGTGCGACAGACGCTGGTGTGGCGGTAGCGCCTGGCGAGATGGATGCTGTTGACCTCATCGTGTCGGGGAGTGTCGCCGTTAACGATGCCGGCGCGCGGATCGGGAAGGGCGAGGGGTACAGCGATCTGGAGTTTGCGATCCTCCGTGAATGTGGACTCGTCGATGAGACGACCACGACGGTGACCACCGTCCATGCCCGCCAGGTCCGTGATGAAGCGTTTCCGACGACGCCGCATGACGTCCCGATGGAGTGGGTACTCACACCTGACCAGTCGACACAGACCACGGGGGCTGCTGCCAAGCCAGACGGGCTCATATGGGATGCACTTGCGGAGGACCGCATCGCAGAGATACCGATATTACAAGAATTAGCGCCATAGCTATCAAGCTACACTGTCCGTATCGATGAGCCGTCTCTCCCGGGTATTGGTGTCTGGCTACGGAGACCATGGGAATAGTTAACTTGGTGCTTGGAATAACGCGATACTATGGTCGATACACAGCCTCGGGCGAGTCGTCACGAGGAGATCAAAGCAATCGTGGAGGCACGGGCGGGCGGTGTTACCGAAATCCGTGATGACGCGGATAAATATACAGTCGTTGGGGCAGCTGATCGATCTACGTTTGCAGATTGGTTGACGCCGATTGAGGAACATTTCGTCTGCCACCGGAATGATATCCCGGATATTGATGCCGGCTCGTGGACGGTCACGCTTTCCGGTCAGGTGGACGGAGAGCTCTCTGTCGCCGAGATCAAAGACGAGTATCCCACAGTTGCCGTTGCGCATACAATGGAGTGTGCCGGGAATGGCCGCGGGCAGCATGACCCAGAGACCGGGAGTGTCCAATGGAAATGCGAGGCGGCGGCGACTGCGTTTTGGACTGGCGCGCCTGTCAGCTCACTCCTTCGAGAGCGCGGTGTGGCGTCGCCTGATGGGAAGTGGTTGACAGCGATCGGCGGTGATCCATCACAGGGTGATGACGTGTTTGCCCGATCGATTCCGCTCAGCAAGGCGCTCGATGACTGTATTCTGGCCTACGAGATGAACGGACAGCCACTCCCGCGAGAACATGGGTATCCGATCCGACTGATCGTCCCCGGATGGTATGGCGTCAATAACGTGAAGTGGCTCGAGGAGGTGTGCGTCATGGACTCAATGATTCAGGAAGACACACTGGATCGTGCCGGCGAACAGGCTTACTGGCAGCAGCAGTCCTACCGTATCCATCCACCGGGCACAGCGCCCAATGTAAACGCCACCGTTGAAACCGGTGACACGTGGGATCAACTCGCAGGAGCAGTTGAATATCCCTATACGTTCGACGTAACGGTCATGTCGATAATTGGAACCCCGACGGGAACGACCCCGATTTCGGTACCATCTGACGACACAGTTGAAATCCGTGGTGTCGCGTGGGCAGGTGACGATGCAGTCGACCACGTGGAGCTATCAACCGACGCCGGCGCGACCTGGCACAAAGCGGAATTGTTCGGGCCGGCGTATACTGGCGCGTGGCGGCTGTTCCGGTATAACTGGTCGCCCGACCCCGGCACCCACACAGTCATGTCGCGGGCGACGGACGAACACGGCCGTCGGCAACCAGCACAGATTTCTCAGCCGGACGCCTGGCGAGCCGCGCTGGACAATGACGAATTCCCATGGAATGAAGGCGGATATGCAGCAAACGCCTACGAGCCGAACGCTGTCACCGTCGAAGTCGAACGTGACACTTGAGGTGAAGAATTCAGACAGCGGGCGAGCCGACGGCCAGGGCTCAACGTACCGATCAGATTTGGCGACTGGCATTTCATGCGGTGCTGGAAGCCGTCTCATCCCGTTGGATGCGGCGGCCTCCGTGTTCAGCGATCGGCGTGCCGGTATTCATTCTTCTGCGATCACCGGCTGTTATTGACCGATAGTGGTGTGCCGCCGGGGATGGCAGGTGGGATCAAGGCCGTCGGGTGAGCCCAATGAGGGCGGCGAGGAGGGCGATGAGGACGGCAATGGGGCCGAATCCGGGGGCGTCGGAGATGCTGGCGCCGCTGTCTGCTTCGCCCAGTGGAGCGAGGATCACCCCATCAGTTGTGATCTCGGCGTACACGTGGAACGCGCTGGTGTCGGTCCCGGCGGTCCCGGTGGCCTGGCTCCACGAACCATCATAGATCCATGGATCGATCGTTGTATCACTCACATTTGCTGTCGAGACATCTCCGACGGTGTAGGTGACGTTCACGAGGACCGCGGGAGTGTTCCCAGTGATTTCGACGTATCGACTGAGGTTTTGTTCCCCGCCGGGATCTGCTGGTGGAGCGGGGACGGGATCGAGGTTGTATCGATCACCGTCGGCATCAACCGTGGTTGGGGCGGTCGCGGCACCGAGCTGGAACTCACGAAGGGTGATATTCGTCGATGAATCCTCCGCCTGGAACGCTCGATCATCGGACTGCATGGTGGTGACGTTTGCAAACGTCGCATTCTCGGAGTCTGCCACAACGACCGATACCAGGCCAACATCTGCGAGCATGCCATCTTGAATGGAGAGCTCGCTTGAGTCGGCGACGCCGATGCCTTCCCACGTGTTCTGCCCCGCTTCGATCTGGAAGGTCTCCATGCTGACATGGTTCGATCCGCTGATTAATACGCCAGCGCCGGCGTCGCTGTCGAATGCGATATCCACGATCTCGATGTGGTCGCTGTGGCTGATGGTGATGCCGGATTCAGCGATCGTTTCTGGCGCCATCGAGACATCCTGAATGGTGCTGTCGCTGACATCGTCGAACAAGATGGTGTTCCCATACCACCAGACGGCGTTGGAGCTTGACCCCCCGCTATCGGTCCCGTCGATATCGCTGACCGTGATCGAAGAGCTGTTCTCGACGGCCACACCGAACATCTGGTTCGTCGACGTAATCCCCGTGATTTCGCCGGTCTGGACCGCGTCATATTTGACGCCCCGATGCCACTCCTCGACGGTGACATCCTGGACGTTGATATTGATGCTGGTCGAGCCGTTGGCAGACCCTAACGCCCGGATGGCGGCTGTGGATGAGGAGTTATCACTCTCAATCGTGTAGCCGTTCCCGTCGAACGTAACATCGTCCACCAGGATATCGATACAGACTGCTTCCGGTCGATCCTGGAGATCCTGATTGAGCACGTACGTCCCGGGGTCGACGATATCCATACAGTCATCGACAGGCGTCGGGATCGTTGGCGTGTCTTGTGGCGTCGACGGCGTCGTCGGTGTCGTGACGACATCAGAGGGCGTCGGACTCGGCGTAGGGGTTGGGATTGGCGTCATGGGAGTGGCTGGTGGAGTAGTGGAGTTATCACCGATAGCGGCGTATTCGGCGGGCGGGCCAGGGAAACTCGTGATGTTCGCGTAAACATAGTCGTTGATGGTGTCGACGCCGTTGGGAGCTGGGAGCTGTGTCCAGCTGCCGTCGTGCCGCCAGAGACGAAGCGTCGATTCATCCGTCCCAGCCGGACTCGCGTAACTCACATTCAACAGCACATACGCGCTGGCGCCCGTATCGGTCGCGTTGATGTGGCCGTTGACATCGGACATTCCGGAGGGCGGCGACGTGGGTTGCGCGATCCCACCGAGGGCGATCGACCGGGACGTGGTATCGATGATAGCAGAGTCGAGGTCAAACGATTCGGTCGTGGCCACACCGTCGCCGGCCTGGTGGAACGCCCACACGCCGTTATCCGTGGCTGTCACATCCTCGAGGTGGGTGCCATCAACGCCCTCCAGCGAGACCCCATAGAGGCTGTTGTTCTCGACCGTTGTGGTATCGACATGGGTGTTGTCGCTGGCACCCGAAATCCCGATGCCGATGCTATTCCCGGCGACGGTACTGCCCGTGATCGCTGTGTCCGTGCTCCCACTCGCGATGTTGACACCGTGGTTGGAGTTGCCAGTGCTCTGGACGGTATCGAGTGTCACCGCGGAACTAGAGATGAGGCGGATGCCGTCCCGACCATTCGCAGAAACACTACTCGACGCGACAGAGGTGTTCCCCGTCGACCGGAACAAGACCCCGATCCCGTTCATGTTCGTGACGGTACTCGATGTGATAGCGCTCCCGGCGACGCTCTCATAACGGATACCATGCTGGAACTCACTCACCGTGACGTCGGTAACGGTGATGTTTGTGGGGCTGGCGCCCGAGGCGGCAATCCCGGTCCCCGTGCCACTTCCAGCCCCATCGATCGTATACCCGGCGCCGTCGAACTCTACATCGCTTGCCGAAATCTCAATACACGGGTCGGCAGTCCCGTTCGAAATGTCACCGGTGAGATGATACCCGCCAGCGGTGTCAATAGTCGTACAGGCCCCAATTGGTGTCGATGCCACCGCCACCCCAGAGAACCCCACCAGGACCACCACAACACCAAGACCCACCCCGAGCAATCCCAATCCCGCACGCTGAATCATACGCCTGTGTTACCCACTATCGATATAAATTCCCGGGGAGAGCCCCTAATACACCGTCTGTTGGAGGGGGTGCGCCCGATGGGGAATGATCGCCTGCGAAGCTGGCACCCACGGGATAGAGCACAACCAGGATGGAATCCAGCGTTGGGAAGGCGACGGCTACAGCGGGTTGGAATTCGTACTTCTCCAAAGACACGGGCTGGTTGATGACGGGATGACACCGGTCACGACCGACCACGACATCCAAGTGAGTCCCGAAATCTTCCCAACGACGCCACAATCGGTCGCCGACACATCGACCCGGTTTTGAGACGGTGATACCATAGCAGGGAAAATGACGGGAGACGGGAGGTGGGTGGCCATAGGTTTATGCCGGTTTGTGTGGGACTGGATGACATGGCGAGGAGGCGGGGTTACTCTAGCCTTGATCTGGATGGATTGTCTCCTGATGAGGCCTTCACGATCTTGGGGAATGACATCCGGTTAGACATCATCCAAGCGTTGTGGGCGGCTGAAGCGACGTACACCTACGATGACGTTTCCGATACGGTCCAGACAGTTCCGTTCTCTGACCTGCGGCGACAGGTCGACATCGCCGATAATGGTAGGTTCAACTACCATCTGTCCCAACTCACCCCGTATTTCGTCCGGAAGACGCCCGACGGGTATCGGTTGAGTAATGCAGGGAAACAGATCGCGAGAACGGTGATTGCGGTCTCTGGCGAAGCAGACATCGACTTTACAAGCGAACTGGCTCATCCCTGTCCGCTCTGTGAGGCACCCACCACGATCACGTATGAAGACCAGTGGCTACGGATCAAGTGTACCGAATGCGATGGCCTCTTTGGTGAGGAAACCCCGGATGGCGCAATCTTTTTCTCCAGTTACCCCGCCGCTGGGATTCGTGATCGTCCCCTACGAGAGGCGCTCGCCACTGGATTCTATCGGTGTATGCTTGACATCACGTATTTGATGCGTGATATCTGTCGGGAATGCGCCGGCTCAATTTCGGCATCGCTCTCGATCTGTCCCGACCATCACCCCCAGCCGGGAGACGGGTGTGAGACTTGTGGGACGCGGTTCCCGGTCTGGGCCGACCAGCGGTGTGACAGTTGCGGGTTCGCCAAACGACTCCCCATCGAAGCATTCATACTCGGGGTAACTCCCGTCATCGGGTTCCTTGACGAGGAGGGGATCGATGTCCTCGCACCCACAGTTACGGAGATCATCGAGATACTCCACACCCAGGTACAGACGACGGTAACAGACGATCCACTCGAAGTGTCCGTGACCATTCAGGGTACATCCGGGGCGATGACCGTGACGGTCAATCAGGACCTCGACGTCATCGACACAATTCGGCATACAGCCACAGAGCAGCGGGAACCGTAGCTACGTTTTCTCTAGCCTCGATTAGAGAAATGTTCTTCTCCGAATCAATAAATGACGGCTCATCATAGGTCCCAGCCGTCATGGCAGCACACCACCAAACCCTACCCCCTCGTCGAATAGGGGCGACTCCAATACAGCCATGGACTCGACGGACGAATTCCCACAATCTGGTCGCCCCCATCCAATCGGAGTCTACGATCGCGGTAGGCCAGGCCTGGCGAACCGGCCACGCTGTCCGGCTCCCACCATCCGTAGTGAGAAAAGTAGCCTCACCCGATCACGGAGGGAATGTAAACGGCAGCGCGGTGCTGAGCATCCTCGACAGTCCCACCAGAGGGCGACACCGTTGGCCGCCACTCAATGAAGCTAAGCATGCCGTGTGGTATCGACCCGACCTGAATGTCGCAGAACCACAGGAGTACAGCGGTGGAAAGGCATGACAAGACCACTCAAAGCATCTGGGTTCCTCGGTCTCGCCACAATGATGACCGTCGGCCTCTATCAATTCATCTTGTTGTCTGGCGGGCAAGTTGTCCCACCCTGGATGGTAGGCGGACATGCCCATCTCGGCGTGATTTCCATCCTCGCAATCGTGGTCGGATTTGCTGTCCCGGCGCTCGAGGTAACCGGCAATCTTCGAACGGTCGTCACTCTGCTTTTCATTGCAGGCCAGTGGGGAATCCCGTTCGTAATCTGGTTCGGGGAAGGTGCTGGATTCACCATCCTGCTCCCAACGGTCTTCCTGTGGGGCGGCGCACTCATCGTCGCCATGCTCATCCTGTTCTACAAGACCATCACCCATCCCAACGATCAGACACAACGCGGCCCAACAGGCGCATCACCGACGGACGACTAGCACACGCAGTCCTCGATCCCGTGCCCGCCGATTCCCTACTTGATTACTCAGATGACAGTAAAATTGAGAAGCATCCTGGACATTGATAGCGCTAAGCTGAGGATGCCAGGAATCCTTGTTTCATTGTAATATCGATAGACAGTCCAAATCAGGGCTTTCAATATATCCATTTGTCGACGCATGCCGTAAAGAATCGGAGGCTGATGGATTACCTAGACCTGTCGTGGTCATGCAGAAGACCAGCTGAGCCGAGTTTTTCGAAGTTATAGAGAAGAATGATTTTGATGAGATCGCAGTCCTGAACTCGCTGTTTATAGTGGACTCAACCTCGCCTACGAGAGCCAATGAACTGCTCTGGAAGGATTCGCCAAGATGGGAATGAATAGAGAGTTGGTTGGCTGCGTGGCATGATCCAAAGGTGAGAGGGCGTGAATATAACGCTGCCGAGTGGGTATCGTGGTCTATAGGGCGTCGTCAGTTTGTTCGCTGGCTGGCCGGCGAGGAGTCAGTTTTCGTCGGGCATACATCAAGGGGAGGCCGGTGAGGGTGCCGGCAATGACGACGAATCCGAGGACATAGAGCACGATGAGCGCGACCATCGGGAGGGTAATCATTTCCATGCCCCAGATGGCGATGAAGCGTGCGGTCCATAAGAGCCCGGTGAGGAGGGCTGTGAGGAGGCCGACAAGGCCGCCGTAGAGATAGGAGTACGAATCACGTCGTTCAACGATCAGCCACCATACGCCCGTTCCGATACCGAGAATGGGGCTTGCGAGGATGACGAGTGTGTAGCGGGTAGGGAGGTTGATGACGTCGGCCAGCAGCCCCAAGATGTCTGAGAGGAGGTAGACGGTTGCGAGGCCACAGAGGAACAGGTAGAGGCCGGCGTAGATGGCCCATCTGGTCGATGGCGTGACGGAGGACTCGGGGTGGAGGGCGTGAACCATAGTTGGTGTATGCCTATTTTTGGTATAGGCCTTGTCATCCCGAAACTCGACAGCACCGTATGCAATACCTCGATAACCACTCGCTACCCCTCCCCCCTCATCACTCTACCCACCCCACAAGTAGAGACTGCAACATATACTGAACAGACGGTGCAGATCTCATCATGCCCGTCGGCGACTGGAATACTACAGAGCGGCCAGTGAGTACGGGGCTTACTTGCGGTTCACGTCTTGGTCGAGGGTTTCGCCGAACGCGGTATTATCCGAGACAGACTCGATGACAGAGAACTCCCCGCTCGATTCGAGAACGACCGCTTCGACCTCATCGAGGGAGTCAAATTGTTCCTTGCGAACCGCCGTCTGCAGTTCAGACGTCGCCACCCGTTGGCGCCGCATCGCCTCATCGACCACCTCGCCGTTGAAATACAGGAGTACCGGCGGGTTTGTGACGATGCGTCTGAAATACGGGATGCGGATCTGGAGCCACGTGACGGTGTACTGCAGCGCGATGAGGAGGCCAAATGCCACTATTGCTTCCGCAAGTGCGACGCTTTTCGCTGTGAGTGCCCGGCCGAATACCGACCCGATCGCGACAGTGACGATGAAATCGAACACATTCATACTCGACAGTGTCCGACTGCCCGAGATACGGAGAAAAATCACGAGCGCGACGTACATGGCGACACCCACAATGATGATGCGGACGATCGGTGTCCAGCCGGCGAAGTAAAAGGTGATATCAGTCATTGGTATGTGTTGGGGGCCAGTGCCAGGCATCCGCGATTACGACGCCGAGTAACTTTCGACGACGCTCCTGGAGGTCGGCGAGTGCGTCGGTGAACTCCTCGTCTGTCACCGTCGGCAGGTCTGCAGCACGTAACCGCTCTAGCTCGGGTGGTGGTGGCGCATTATCGGCTGGCTCGATGAATGCGTTGTTGAGCGTATCGAGGTAGTTATCACTGGCTGACCGGGCATTCTCCAGCATGATCCTCGCTGGGCGATCCCCCTCCGGGACCCCACGGAGCAGGATCGTGAGCGCTTCATCAAAGACTGGGACGGCCATCGCCGAGGCATGTTTCGGGTGTTCGCTGTGGTAGTAATGGAGGATCGGGTATGCTTTGTGTTGGTCTGCGAGCAAATCGAGTTGGGACGTGAGTGAATTCAGCGGGAGCGCAAGATCGTCGAAATCAGTGCCGTTCCAGCTCCGCTCGACGATCATCTCACTCTCGTTTCCGAGGCCGGTGACGCCGCTTGCGAACGACCGTTTGTCAGCAACGGCGCCGAGCACCGATAGGACGTATGAGACGCCCATGGTGACGAAGAGCATCCCGCTGGCCGTCGTGAACGCGGCGGCGATCTGCCAGCGGCCGGCTGGCGGATAGAAATCGCCGTTCCCCATCGTGAACATGGTATAGGCGACGAAGTAAAACCGGCCCGACCACGTCACGGGGACATCGGCGCGGGCGGGGATGAGGGCGTTTTCACCCCCGGCGAACACGACGGTCCAGCCCGTCCAGATCAACCCCACCCACATCACGAGCGTGAATGTCAGGATGATGGGGCCTGCCAGACTCAGGATTCGCGAGCGCTCACCGCCAAACAAACGGAGACCACGCCACGTCCACGTCGTTAATCGTCGAGAGAGGGGGCCAGAGCCACCGTCAACCCAGAGGGTCGTCCAGAGGATGTCGACCACGGCCGCCGCAAGGAGGCTGCTGCCGACAGCGAGATACACCCACCGGGTTGGCGCTGCAATCTGGATACCACCAGCGCCGGACACGCCGACCGACAGGCACAGCACACTACTAGATGCCGCCATTCTCACGTGGATGTACTATGCCACCGAGGAAAACGGTAATCAACCAGACAGGTATCTTCTAGGCAACGCCGATGTGAATAGAGGGAAAAGAGCAACGAAGGATAGGGAATGACATAAAACGGGTTTGTGTAGTAATTTTATACAAAATTTATTTACATGAGCTGTCCAGGAACTGGACCATGCCCGAAACAAGCAATTCGAGGGATAGAAGCCCTAGAGAGACAGATAACGCGGAGACTGTGCAGGTGAATCTCCGTGTGGAGAAAGATCAAAAGGAACACTGGGAAGAATATCTAAAAGAGACTCACCAATTCAGTTCATTATCCGACCTCATCAGGTCAGCAGTAGAAGCAGAGATTAGTGACGATGGACAGCAAACCTCTCCTGAATCACCGGCTCTCTCAAGTGATATTCAGGAGTTGAAGAAAAATCTAGAGCGTATGCGTAAAGACATGTCGTGGCTCCGGGAACAGAGTCAGGACGAAGTTGATATTTCGGATTTGGCCCAGAGAGTCTTTGATGACCTAGTGCCATTACCGAATCCGACATCTGTTGATATCCCTGATGATATTGATGAGGATACGTATCTCAAGCAACGCGCTGCGGTAGAGGTCCTTACACCGGATGATGCTGAAGATGGGGTTACGTCATACACGGTGGAAGCTCTCAGTAACCGGCTTGGAGAACGTGAGGGCAGGATTGAGGATGCTCTGGAGCACCTGAAAGACCAATTCCTCCCAGTTGTTGAGGTCGAACTGACCGAAGTTGAGTTGCTAGACCCGGAAGATAAACAGGAAGAGTTAGAGGACCAACTGGGGGAAGTACGTGATGAAATTCACTACTTCAAGGAGGCCTGATCATGCACGATTCGATTGAGGAATTTCTGGATATACTCACCGGAACCAACAAATCCCCGAGGACTATCGAAGCCTATCGTGGAGGATTGAAGCAGTTCTCCTCGTGGCTTGACGAAGAGGAATTGGAGCCT
>CAZSSY010000029.1:3080-33035 GCA_964609565.1 uncultured Natronomonas sp. | reverse complement strand
CACTCGCATTTCTCGAGGATAACTTCGAAACCAGTCAAGACGATGTGGTCACGCTCTATATTGAAGGGTCACTCCAGGACGACTACGCACTTGAAGCACTGTATCGCGCTGGGGAGAACCCCCCTGACTCGTTCGTCACTGAGGACGGCCACGCCGACACCACCAGTATCGTCACCATCATCCAAGACCAATCAGCGCGCGACCCCGAATTCCGCGAGATCGTCACCCAGAATGACGTCAACAACAACGGCGTTCCCGACCGCAACCTCCCGGTTATCTACGACTACCTGTTGACCTCCCCCGCTCGCGGCCAAACGTTACAATACCTCACGGAAGACCAACGGTCGGCACGCATCGTTTATGCGGTCGAGGCCGACGCCAGCCAAGCGACCATCAACGATGATGCGTGGACCGTCGCTAACCGCCACCGGTTTGCCGCGACCCCAACCGGCGACTTCGTGGTCTTTCAAGCCATCTCAGACCTCATCCTTCAATCCGCACTCGTCAGCCTCACCATTGCCCTCATCGGCGCCGCCATCTTCCTCGTTGGAATCTATTGGCTGCTCCTCGGCCGGCCATCCCTCGGCGTCGTAAACCTCGTCCCGGTGGCCATCAGCGTCACGATCCTTACTGCATCGATGCGAGCACTCGGCCTTTCATTCGACGCGTTCAGCGCAACCATCCTCGCCATCACAATCGGGTTGGGAATCGATTACTCCGTCCACATCACCCACCGGTTCGCCGATGAATACGAAGCCCGCAACAACGACCTCACCACCGCCCTCAACCGCACCGTCCATGGGACGGGCGGTGCGCTCACCGGGAGTGTCCTCACCACCGTCTTTGGCATTGGCGTCCTCGTCCTCTCAATCTTCCCGGCAATCGGTCGATTCGGGCTCCTCACCGGTTTAAGCGTGTTTTACGCCTACCTCGCAGCCATGTTTATTCTCCCATCAGTCCTCGTAATCTGGGTCAACTACATCGATGACCCACCACACCACGGCCATACATAGACTGGCGAACATTCCACCCAGTGGGCAGTCGACGACACCCCGTCTATGCGGCAAGTGAGCCATCGCCCTCTCGACGCTGGGCTGGGCGTGACGGGAATTTGTTTCGAGAGGCCGTTTACTCCGTGTCTGGCGCGGCTTCTTCGGGGACTCGTCCTTCAACGAGTGATGCGTCCGAGTACTGCGACCGGATGTCTTTCTTCGAGAATTTTCCGGTCGCCGTCTTCGGGATTTCCTCGATATACTCAACGGCATCTGGCAGCCACCACTTCGGATACTCATCGGCGAGGTCCGCCATGATTTCATCTTCCAGCGTTGCCGTATCAGCGCGGTCAGTCGGGACGACGAACGCCACGGGTCGTTCCTGCCAGCGGTCGTGCGGGACCCCGACGACAGCCGCTTCGGCAACATCCGCATGGGACATGATCGCGTTCTCCAGTTCGACCGACGAAATCCACTCCCCGCCAGACTTGATGACGTCCTTCGACCGGTCGACAATCTGGATGTATCCTTCTTCATCAACCGTGACGACATCACCCGTCTTCAACCAGCGGCCCGACGCTCCCTCCCCGGTCGGTGACCCGGGTGCATCACGCCGATCGGGGTCTTCGAAGTCTTCATCTGTCGCATCCGGTCGCTTGAAGTATTCTTGGGTGACTGCGGGGCCACGCACCCAGAGTTCACCGAATTCCTCGCCATCCCACGCAACCTCAGACCCGTCCTCAGCGACAACCCGCATTTCGACGCCAGGAACGAGCAACCCCTGCTTGAGACGGTGGTTGAGTTGCGTCTCGTACGCACTGTCCTCGAGGGTGGGCTTGAGGTGTGACACAGACCCGATCGGTGACATCTCAGTCATTCCCCATGCGTGGAGGAGTTCCACATCATGGTCATCGAACCATCGGATCATCGATTCTGGTGCCGCGGATCCACCAACCACGACACGTTCAAGAGCAGATAAGTCGACATCGTGCTCTTCCATATATTCCATCAAGCCAAGCCATACCGTAGGGACGCCAGCCGTCAGCGTCACCGCTTCTTCCTCGAGGAGCCGCGCGATGTCTGCTGGCTCAGGCGATGGCCCGGGATAGACATGCTTGGCGCCGCCGGCCGTCGCCGCGAACGGCAACCCCCAGGCGTTCACATGGAACATCGGAACGACCGGCATGACCACATCATCCGCCGCAATCGGGATTCCTTGCGGGGTTAACACCGTCATCGTATGACTCCACAGCATCTGGTGGGTATACTCGACGCCTTTCGGATTCCCCGTCGTCCCCGACGTATAACACATCCCAGCCGGTTGATCCTCATCCAGGAGCGGCCACTCGTATTCCGTCGGCCGCCCCGCAATGAACTCCTCGTACGGCGTAGCATCAATCGCGTCAACCGATGATTCACCCATCACGACAAAATCGACACCAGAAAACTCTGAGGCATCCGTAGCGGCACCAGCGAGTTTCGGTGCCAACGATTCATCAACAAAGATCAGTTCGTCCTCTGCATCCTCAACAATATACTGGATGTGTTCATCCGGCAACAGCGGGTTAATGGTATGGAGTTGCGCCCCGATCGTCGGAACCGCGAAATACGTCTCCAAATGCCGATGGTGATTCCAACAAAACGTCGCCACCCGATCGCCGTGCGTGATGCCATACTCCGTGAGGGCATGTGCAAGCTGCGCCGTCCGCTCATCATACTCACGATACGTATATCGGTTGACTCCGTGGCCCGTCCGTGACACGATCTCCCTGTCCGGAGACAGGTTCACAGCTCGCCACAGGAACGGTCGAAGCGTCTGGTCGGTCCCGCCAGGCATACCCATACCCTACAACCGGCGGTGACTTGGTTGTTGTCACCCCGATCTACGATACCCACTCCTCGTCCAGGATGCGATTCCCGGTCACCAGGCCATCGGTCGCACACTCACGCCGATGTCCACGTCACCACGCGACGAATCGGTTACTCGGTTGTGCGGCGACTCACCGCGAGGCCTTCACCCAACGGGAGTACTGTGGTCTCAAATGCCGTATCACCCCCGAGACGACTGATATACTCGGCAACACCGCGGGCGTGCTCGTTCTCACCTCCGTGTCCCTCCATCACCATCTGATAGATGTCGCCGAATGCGAACGGCCCGGCCAACATGTTGTCCGCAACCACCACACCCCCGACAGAGATACGGTCACGGACTGCCTCAAATGCCTCCACATACCGCGGTTTTTCATTGTCAATCAAGACAATGTCGAACGAGCCAGCATACGTCGACACCACCTCAATCGCGTCGCCATGTTCGAAATGCGCGATATCATCGAACCCGCCGCGTTCCAAATACCGACGGGCATCCGCTAACTCATCAGCATCCACCTCCGTCAACACAATCTCCCCGTCGTCCGGAAGGCCTCTGGCGAACCAATACGCCGAATACCCGAAGCCAGACCCACACTCAAATACCCGCTCGGCCTCCACCAACCCCACGAGCTGCTGAAGCCACCCACCGATGGCCGGCCCGACCGTCGGGAACCCCGATTCCTCCGCACGCGCATCCATTTCCTCAAGCACTGCATCCGGATCAGGCCCGATACGCCCCGCAAAATCCTCCACGTCGTCAGGAACCGTCATTATCAACTCCTCACATCCCAGCACCAAAAACGCCGCTACCAACCCACCCCTAGCCAAGCCTAGCTTAGCTTACCTTAGGTTTCACAGAGCCTCATCCACGATCGCTCCATTCGCTCGCCTCGACGCTATGCACGCCGACCTATCCGAGACATCCGTTTGGATGGACTGGCCACAAGCAAACAGCCTCTCTCGCCCGATGCGCGATAGATTCAGCGGTACACGTCACCGCAATCGGCCACCAACGTCCAGCGACGCCAGCATTCACCCCCGGGGTTGATTAGGTGTCGGTTTGACACGCCGCCGACCGGATGACCACAGTCTCTGTGAGGTCTAAGGCATACCGGTCTGGATTTGTTGTATCACCGGAGAGGACCTCCCAGCTATCGATTGACTCTTCGTAATGCTCGTCTGCTAATCCAGCGGTCTCATTGAATGCCGGCGCGAGCGTGATCTCGATGTCCTCTCCGAGGTCACGGAACGCCCCACCATCAGTCCGCCCGTCTCGATATGCCCAATGAATCGCGTGGAGCTGGCTGTCAACCTGCCATCGATCGTAATTTGACGGCGCTGGCTCGCCATCTTGGGTGAGATAATAATCATCGGCAACAACCCACTCTCCATCCTCCGGCAACCCTTGGAAGGCAAAACTCACGGTTCGTTTCGGGGCACTTGAGTCATCACTATCGTCAGTACCGTCGCCACCAGCAGCGCCATCACCCGTCCCGTCCCCATCATTCGCCCCGACCGGTGACTCTTCACCAGGATCTACATCAGCGCCTTGGGCCGTCGACGCTCGGCCATGAACGACAACTAAACTCAGGCCGTCCGGCCCCTCATAGAGGAACAGGATGCTTCCATCTTCGAGTTGATAGGGCACGGTGCCTTCGGAACTATAACTGACACCGTCTGACCCAGGCGGCCCCTGGAATCGATCCATCGGATAATTGTAATCGTACAGCGATTCAACCGTGATATCACCCGTCAACGGCGTGATTTCTTGACATGCCTCTCCCTGTTGGATGCTGTATTGGTGCGAATCAGCCATTGCAGTCCCCCCTACTGCGGTTAGGACACCGCCAGTTGCAGCTATCCCGCTCAGTTGAAGGAACCGTCGCCGACGCGGTGTCGGTCCGTGATTTGCCTGATGTGGCATGCCCAGGCCGTGGGCTTTAGCGTCCATAGTTAGAGATGACCATGAAATACGCCATCACAGAAGCACGCCCTTACTTCTACAACCAACCGGGAAGAACCACGCCCGCGCCGATCACCAAAGCCGACCATACCGCCAGTCAGGATTCCTTACATTCCATGTACGAACAGCCTTCCAACCCCCGTTCAAACAAGCGCAAAATATCGTTACGATAGAGTTTTGGTCTTGTGTAGACGCGGTGTAGATTCAGATCCGTGTCGGCAACGACGCTACGAATCAGTCGCTCAGGGAACCCGTAGATTGACTGCGGAGAAATCGCCCTGTCTGCGGAGAGCTTGATAGTAAATCGCCGATTTGAGGGGTGTCTCTCGCATGGCGGGATTGGAGATGTCGATACTGCCCGTTAGTGGCGCCATTTGATTGAGCAGCCGCGTGAAGGCCGGAATTCGTCTGGGGGTGCTTCACCGGCAAGCACTGCCTCAATGGCATCTTGCAGTTCGAATCCTGGTGGCCCGGACGGTTCTTCGTCGGGATTTAATGCATCATCAAATCGCCCATGATAGACTAGTCTAAAGCCGTCATTTGTCTCCGTTTTCTCGAACAGAAATGGATCGGGTGTGCAGACTGCCCCATATGCTTCCGCGACCGTCTGGCGGTCATCACGGAGATATGCGTCGATTGCAAGATCTCCCCGCTCCACCACTTCAACCATGTTCTGGAAGGAATCGTCCGGATATTCCTCGGCATCATTTGGATTGATCCCCACCACAGCCACCGCGTCGTTTGCGTCAGCGATTGCGTTCATGGCAGGATACTTTGCCTGCGCGTACGGACAATGATTACACGTAAACACCACGAGCAACATCTCATAGTCGGTAAAATCACGCAACGAATAGTTCTCTCCGTCGGTACCTGTGAGTTCGAAATCAGGCGCCGAATCGCCCCGTTCCAACCCACCAGCCTCTGATTCAAGCGCAACCATACAAACAGATACCAGCCACGGCCTCCTAAATCCAGTCCTTCCCCGACACAATCCCATACCTAGATTTCCGGGAATCCGACTGGTACTGACGCAGCCGCTTCGCCGCCTTATCCGTATCGTTCTCTCTTTCACCAATCGTGGTGACAATAGGGGGCGTGGGGAGGGTGTGTCCCGGGTGTAAAGTCGGATTCCTTTTGTCGGCAGCACGCCCTAGAGCTAGGTAGCTGATGACCCTGACGAAACGCATTATTCCGTGTATCGATGTTGATTTGGATGAGTCGGGGAATGCTGCGGTGTATACGGGTGTCAATTTCGAGAATCTCCAATATACGGGGGATCCGGTCGAGTTGGCACGGAAATATAATGAATCAGGAGCGGACGAGTTCGTATTCCTCGATATCACGGCGTCTGCGGAGGGTCGGGAAACGATGCTCGATACCGTGTCGGCAGTCGCCGACGAGATCTTTATCCCGCTGACGGTCGGCGGCGGTATTCGAACGCGGACTGATATCAAAGAGACACTCCGCGCTGGTGCAGACAAGGTCTCGATCAATACCGCGGCCTTGGAGCGGCCGTCCCTGATCGGTGAGGGCGCTCGTGCGTTTGGATCACAATGTATCGTTATCTCCGTTGATGCGAAACGTCGATTCGACGAAGCCGGCGAATATTATGTCCAAATTGATGGCGAATCCTGCTGGTTTGAAAGCATGGTAAAAGGCGGACGAGAAGGCACCGGGACCGACGTCGTAACATGGGCACGGGAGGCCGCCGACCGAGGCGCCGGCGAACTGTTTGTGAACTCAATCGATGCAGATGGCACCCAAGACGGATACGACATCCCCCTCACCCGGGCCGTCTGTGACAACGTCCCCACCCCCGTGATTGCATCCTCAGGCTGTGGCGGCCCCGAGGATGCATACGACGTCTTCGAACTCGCCGGAGCAGACGCGGCGCTCGCGGCATCAATCTTCCATTTCGGCGACTACACCATTAGTGAAGTCAAAGAATATCTCGCCGATCGCGGCCTCCCCATCCGCCTCTAACCAGAGTTCACGCTCAAAAGCGGGCAGCATTACTGTGGCGGTGTCACAACGCCGGTCGTGAGGTCGGTGAGGGCCGCAGAGACCGTGTAGTCTGGTGCGTCAATCCATATTTCGCTGTCCTGGGTGACGTCGGTGAACCGGAGGACAACTTCGTAGTAGCCATCGGCGTCGATGAAGGCGGCTTCACGCTGGGCGGTCGCCTCGTGAGTGGCATACACTGGCTCTCCCGCATACCGCGAATCACTCCGACCGCGTATCACTTGACGCATGACGTTGGTCTGCTCGATGCGATCACCGGAGAGTGGAAAGCCACGGTCACGCCATTCATAGAAGCCCTCATCAATCACATAGATATCGGTGTATCCGGCCGACAGGAGACTTGCAGCACGGAGTGATGAGAGGTGATGGGGACAGCCACAATAGAGGACAATCCGGTCTGTCTCCGGCCACCCGAGGGCGGGATCGTCTTCTCGGCCGTCTGGCGCCGGACTCCAGGCTGCACCCGCGATATGCGCGGTGGTATATTGGCCTTCGCCACGAGCATCAGCAAACCTCGCATCCCGCCGGAGATACCAGTTATGAGTAGCCGCAATCGGAGCCAGTGGCACCTCCTGGCCCTCGACTCGGATACGGTCAAATGCACCGGTGTCGACCTCCATAGCCTCGGGACGGTCATCCGGAAGCACGCCGTCGGGCGCATACCCATCGGGTGGTTGTGGGCCTTCAGACCCGGATGGTTGTGGTTCTCCGGATTCGGGTGATTGTGGTTCCTCGGATCCACTGAGACAGCCAGCGCCAGCCACCATACCGCCTACAGCTATGGTGAGGAACGTTCGCCGGTCCATACATGGCCATACCATGGGGTGTTAAAAGCCGTTACGTTGAAACAGACGGAAAGCCTCGCCCTCAGGGCGGGAGGATGTCAAGCCACCAGAACACGGGCCAGAAGGATGCCGACATCACCGACTGGGCTAGTGATCACTCGGGGGTATATGGCAGATAACGAGTGGGCTAGGCGGCTTGATCGAAGGCGTCGCGGAAGGCGTCTGTCTTCGATTTAATGCCGTTAGCGGCTTCTTCGAGGGCATCGAGCGGTTCGATGCTCCCGTCTGTCTTGACCGTTACAACGGGCTCCGTCTGCCCGCCGGACTGTTCGGGATTCATATCGTATGTGGCCGCAGTCACGCCCTCGACTTCGAGGAGTGCTCCTTTCAACACGTTCATGAACGTGTGGTCTTCCCCGACGATTTCGATCGAGAGCTCGGTATCGAGGTTTTTGATGACACGAAGATCCATTGACAGCGTATACACACATCACGTGTATGAGCGTTACGAAGACCCTCCACCGACAGCTGACCTCTTCACGCGGATTGTCGACCACTGGGGGCGCCCGGAGTGTTTTTTGTGATTCGCCGTCCGGCAACAGATATGGAGATTGATTTATCTGAGAAAACTGCTGTTGTGACTGGTGGCTCCCGCGGTATCGGGCGAGCGATCAGCCTTGGGTTAGCTGATGCCGGGGCGGCAGTCGTTCCGCTCGCACGCGACGAGTCGGCTCTTGAGGACGTTGTCGATGACATCCGCGATCGTGGCGTGGCCAGTCGCATTGCATCCGTCGATGTGACTGACAGTACCTCCGTCGAAACGACGTTCAAGAACATCGCGGCGGACTACGGCTTGGATATCGTCGTAAATAATGCCGGCGTGAATCCAGACGCGGCCCTTGGCACACCGGGTACTGTATCGGACGCTGGATTCGAACAGGTGGTGGATGTGAATCTCCGGGGAGCGTTTACGTGTGCTCGAGCGGCCGAGTCAGCGCTCCAGGATGGTGGTGGGGTCTTGCTGAATATCGCGAGTGTCGGGGGGCTTGTCGGGTTGCCGCGACAGCATCCGTATGTCGCCTCGAAACACGGGTTGGTCGGGCTGACGAAGAGCCTCGCGCTCGATTGGGCGCCCACGGTCCGTGTGAATTGTCTTGCCCCTGGATATGTGGCGACGGCGTTGACGGCTGATCTTCGCGGTGATGAGGATCTCAGTCAATCGATTCGCGAGCGGACACCGCTGGATCGGTTCGCCGACCCTGAGGAAATCGCCGCTCCAGCTGTGTTCCTCGTCAGTGACCAGGCATCCTATACCACGGGTGCGGTGGTTGCGGTGGACGGTGGGTGGACGGCCCGATAGCAGTTCCAGTTGTCTGGACCCGTGTTTTGTGGCTTGTGAACGTACAGCAGATTTATACGATGGGTACTGGAAATTGTAGCCGCGAGTATGGTTAACAATGGCAGACTTACCCGAGAGACGGGTAGCAATGGACAGATTGGCTACGGTCGACGGGCATTCCTGAAAGCCACGGGTGCTGGCGCCGCGGCCACCACGCTCGCCGGCTGTCTCGGCGGCGACGGCGACACCGAAGGGTTCCGCGTCGGGCATCTCGCACCCCTCGAGAATCCTCTTGGCATCGGGTCACTCCGGAGTGCCCAAATGGCCGTCGAAGAAATCAATGAAGACGGTGGGATCGGCGGCGGCGACCTCGAAATCATCGAAGAGGACACCCGGTCCGATTCATCGGAAGCACAATCCGTGACCGAGGACCTCATCCAACAGGAAGACGTCGATATGCTTATTGGGACATTCGCTTCTGAAGTCGCCCAAGCCATTATCGATCTCACTGCCGACTTCGAGGTCCCCTACTTCATCACGGGGTCAGCCTCACCAGAATTGACACGCGGGTTTGCTGGCGACGACTACGACCGGTACAAGAACGTGTTCCGGATCGGGCCCGTCAACTCCGATTTCCAGGCCGAGGCCGTGGCCGGCTACTGTGATTATCTCCAGGACAGACACGGCTGGGACCAAGTCGCGTTCCTCCGCGACCAAGCGGTCTGGACCGAACCATTCGCCGAATTCATCCCCGACTTACTGAATGAACGCGGGATTGATATCGTCCACGAAGACGCCCTCTCAATCGAGATTGAGGACTTCTCCCCCGTCATGAGCGATGTCGCCGAATCGGGCGCTGATTACGTCCTCCGGTTTTTCGCCCACATTAACGCCGGCCAGATGCTCGGAATCTGGCACGAAGCAGAGTACGAATTCGGGATCGAAGGCATCCACGTCGCCTCCATGCTCCCCGTGTATTATCAAGCAACCGAAGAGGCCTCACTATACGAGACGACCTCCCAGACAGGCGCTGCCGGCGTTGCCGCAGTCACCGAGAAAACACAGCCGTTCGTGCAAGCCTACCGTGAACGCTACCAAGATGAAGAAAACCCCCCGATCCAAGCCCCCATGTATATGGGATTCGGGACCTACGACGGGCTCTTCCTCGCCAGAGAAGCAATGGACTCAATCGATGCCGCGACACCTGAGGAGGACCTCGACGGGTTCATCGAAGCGATGCTTGATATGGAGTACACGGGCGCAGCCGGCGTTCTCGAATACTATGGCCCGGACTCTGATTATCCACACGACCTCGTTGAAACCCGGAATGACGAGGGTGATATTACGAACTATCCGATCACCCAATGGCAGGAAGATGGCCAGATCGAATGTGTCTATCCTGAAATTTACCGGTCTGCCGAACACGTGATGCCCCAGTGGATGCAGTAACCGTCATCGATGCTCAGTGAACTCCCCTCGCTCATCGTACAAGGCGCTATGATCAGCGCGGTCTACGCATTGATCGCCATCGGATTCACGATGATCTTTGGGGTTGGTGGTGTCCTAAATCTCGCCCATGGCGCATTGATTATGGCCGGCGCGTATCTATTCGGGCTGCTCGTCCGAGATACCGTCGCCCCTGCCATCGTCATCAATCCGGCAATCGCATTCCCGATCGCTATACTTGGCGTTGCCATCCTCTCGGTGGCGCTCTATGAAGTCCTCGTCCGGTGGGTGGAGGAAAACGTCGTCATCACATTTCTCGCCACGGTCATCGTGGCCGTCGCCGCCACAGAAGCCGCTCTCTATTCGTTCGGCTCGACACCCCTCGGGATGACGTTAATCGATGGCGCAGTCAACCTCGAACCATACAGCATCAACGCCCGCGTCCGCTACGTGCAACTCGTCGGATTCGGCGTCTCGTGGATCGTCATCGGGCTCCTCTGGTATTACATCACACACACGGATGATGGCCGATCAATCCTGGCGGCATCAATGAGCGAACGCGGCGCCCGACTCACTGCCATCAACCTCCATGCTGTCCGTGCCAAAACATGGTTTATCGCCGGCGCTCTCGCGGGCATCGCCGGGGTCTTCCTCGGATCCTCGAACGGTGCAACCCCCATCATGTGGCTGAATCCACTCGCGTTGGCCTTCATCATCGTCGTCATCGGTGGTATCGGCTCAATTAAAGGATCGGTCGTCGCCGCCTACCTCATCGGGTTCCTCGAACAATTTACCGTTACCTTCCTCGGGCAAGGCTTCCGCGGCATCCTCTCGTTGGCACTCTTGTTACTCTTCATCCTCTACATCCCACAGGGACTCTACGGGAGGGAATTCGTCCATGAGTAACCTGTTCGTGACCGTCGGAATCCTGTTGACGACCGTGACAGACACCGCCACAACCCTCGCCGACTCAGCCCGCAGCCGCATCCTCACACCACTCAATAATGCCCTTGACCGCCTCCTTGCTCCCCTCGATCGACTGTTCGAGCCGCAAGCCACCCGGTTCAATAATCTCCTCGGCCACTCGTTCGGGCACGTTACCGGGCTCCAATTCTTCTTCCTGGCTGGATCACTCCTGGCACTCCTGACGGCCGGCATCTGGGCACCATTCGTGAGTGGCACCCTCCTCCGGACGCTTGCGTTAGCCTGCATTTGGGCGATTTTCGCCATGAGCTGGGACATCCAAAGCGGCTACACCGGCTACATCAGCTTCGGGCACTCCGTCCTCTCGGGCGTCGCCGGCTACACAACCGCCTTACTTCTCGTGAACATCGATCCCGGCCTCCCGCTGGCCGTCACCGCATCGCTCTCCGTGCTGACCGCACTCATCTTCGGGTTACTGATCGCCCTCCCCGCCCTCCGTCTCCAAGGCCCCTACTTCTCCCTTATCACCTTCGTCGCCGTCCTCTTATTCTACCGGTTAACAACAGCATACGACGCCCTTGGCGGCATCCCAGGGTTCAGCGAGCCAGACGTCTTCACCTGGACTCCCGTGCTCCGCTATTACTATATGCTCATCCCGATGCTCATCATCGCCCTCATCCTCACCTACCTGGCCCGCTCCAACCTGGGAATGATCCTGATCGCGATCCGGGAGAACGAACCCGCAGTGTCAGCCGCCGGCCTCAATCCTACGAAATTCAAGATTTGGTCGTTCGTATTGAGCTCCATCCCCATGGGCATCGGCGGGGTCTTACTCGTCGGCTTCACCGGCAACGTCGACCCGAGTACCTTCGTGATCGTTGACAACAGCATCGAGATGATCGCCATGGCCGTCCTCGGCGGGATGAGTTCAATTCTCGGCCCAATCGGCGGGGCATTCCTATTTGAATTCCTCAACCACGAACTCCTCGGCGGGCTCGAAACCTCGATCCGCTATATGACACTCTGGTTCCTCGTGATCCTCGTGTTAGTGTTCGCCCGGAACGGGCTCTTCCGCAAGATTTGGCATCGGCTCGGCACTGTCCGGGAGGACTCACCATGAGTCGCCTGGAAATCAACGGACTCACCAAACAGTTCGGCGGGCTGACTGCCGTCGACGACCTGTCATGTGACGTCGCTGACGGCGAAATCCTCGGTCTCATCGGCCCGAACGGCTCGGGGAAAACTACTGTATTCAACTGTACCATGGGCGTCTATCCGGTCACCGACGGCGTCATCCGATTCGACGGCGATGACATCACGGGGTTGGCTACCTATCAAATCGTCAACCGCGGCCTCGCGCGAGTCTCACAAGAATCCAACCCTATCGACCGGTTCCCGGTGGCTGGCAACATCAAGTTATTCACCCTCCCGAATACACTCACTTCACTCCACGGTGGAGCGACCGACGAGGAAATCGCCGGGTATGCAGCACAAGTCGATTTGGGAGACAAGCTCTCTGAGACACCGGACGAACTTCCACATGCTGACGTTCGACGCCTTGAGATCGCGAAAGCATTGGCGACTGACCCAACGTTGTTACTCCTCGATGAGCCGTTCGCCGGCATGAATCAGGCAGAAATCCGGGCACTCTCTGACCAGATTGAGGGCCTCCGGGCGCAGGGCATCACGATGGTGGTGGTTGATCACAATATGCGGGGCCTCATGGAGCTTGTCGACCGCGTCGTGGTGTTACACAACGGATCGAAGCTCGCCGCCGGGACACCGGCGGAGATCGTAGCGGATGAACGCGTTCAAGAGGCGTATCTCTCCGGGGAGGGAGACTTATAGATGAGTTCCGAACCACTCCTCACCGTCACCAATGTCGATGTCTATTATGGGAAAACGCAGGCTGTGAACGATGTCACCCTCTCGGTCGATCACGGGGAAATCGTTGGCGTGATCGGGCCAAACGGCGCCGGGAAAACCACATTACTCGATGCCATCGTCGGGCTGAAGGAGTATTCTGGGGAGATTCAGTATGATGGCGATGAGATTGCCGAGTTGGGGAGTCGACGCGCCATAGAGAACGGTCTCGTGTATACGACCGAAGATCGGGATTTGTTCCCGTTTTTCACGGTCCATGAAAACCTCTTGATGGGCGCGCAGTTCCGCGATGACCGGACGGCGGTCCAGGCCGATCTTGAGATGGTGTATGAGTTGTTCCCGCGGCTAGGCGACCGCCGGGAACAGGAGGCCGAAACGATGAGCGGTGGGGAACAACAGATGCTCGCAGTGGCTCGCGGATTGATGAGTAATCCGGAATTGTTGGTGTTGGACGAACCAACCCTTGGGCTGGCGCCCGTCATTATCGATGACATCAGTACGGCTCTCCATCGACTCGTCGAGGAGGGAATCACGATTTTGCTCGTGGAACAAAATTCCACGTTCGCGCTCAAACACGCTGATCGATTAGCATTACTCGAAAACGGGGCAATCGAGCTTTCAGGGACAGCATCGGAATTCAAAGAAAATGAGTATGTCCGCGATGCCTACATCGGTGTCACCTAGCCTGCCTGTCGATCCTTCGGTGTGAAACACACGCGGTCGCAATCGGCGATAAATATCGCTTGTCGCATACGATGGCGGGAGACGTCTGTTGGAGGGCGTCCACGGGGTGGAGAAGGCTTTACGTTACGGGGTGACATCTCGATGTATATCATGAGTGACCCAGTCTTACTCGATGTGGAACATGGCATCGCGACGATAACGTTGAACCGGCCAGACAACCGGAATGCGTTGTCGGCCGAAATGTCAGCTGCAATTATCGATGCCATCGACGAGGTCGAGTCGGTACCAGATGTGCGGTGTCTGGTTATCACGGGCCAAGACGGCTCGTTTTGCGCCGGTGGTGACATCAACGCGATGGTTGCATTGATGAGCGGTCAAACTGAACTCCATGAAGCGATCGAACGGATACAACAGGAGACCAGTCGGGCTATTCAGCGGGTGGCTGAATTCCCGCTGCCGACGATCGCCAAGGTGGATGGAACCGCGTACGGCGCGGGGGCGAATCTGGCCATTGCCACCGATATCACGCTCGCCGCTGCAGACGCCCGGATCAGTTTCGGGTTCCGCCAAGTCGGTCTCGCCGTGGATACCGGGACATCATATTTGCTGCCACGTGAGGTCGGGGTGAGTAAAGCGAAAGAACTCGTATTCACTGGGGAGTTACTCGATGCAGAGACAGCCGGTGATCTCGGGTTGTTCAACCACGTCTATGAGGGAGATTTTGACGCGGAAGCTGACGCATTCATCGAACAGATTGCGACCGGGCCAACGGTCGCACTCCGGACGTCAAAACAACTTATCGATCAGGGCCTTGAGTCATCCCTCCAGGCGGCGTTACTGAATGAGGCATCGGCTCAAGCCGCGGTCTTCAAGACGGATGACCACCGTGAGGGCGCGAACGCGTTCATGGAGGATCGCGACCCCGAGTTCGAAGGCCGCTAACAATCGCTCACTGTCGATCTCGGGAGCAACCACCGCGTTCCAGTGGCGATAGATGGATCGTTTAACTATGTTTGGATTTCGGGGGAATCTATTTTTCAATGGAATGGGTTATCGGGGATATGGCATTTCGACTCGCCGATGAACATCACGCGATCCGGGAGGCGGTGGCTGACTTTGGTGAGGCTGAAATTAAGCCGGTGGCCCGAGACCATGACCAAGCGGGGGAATATCCCGAAGACCTTCGCCGAAAAGCAGCTGAGTTGGACTTCGTGTCTCCGCATATCCCGATAGAGTATGGTGGCGCCGGAATGGATGCGATTGCCCGGACGATTGTGACTGAAGAACTCTGGCGTGCCGACCCTGGCATCGGGTCAGCGATCGGGTCGGCGGGTTTCGGGTCGTCGATGATTATGGCGTATGGCGATGAGTGGATGAAAGACGAATGGTTGCCCCGGATTGCGAATGGTGAATCCGCCTCCTGTTCCTGTATCTCTGAGCCGGCACATGGCTCGAATGTCGCCGGGATGGAGACGGTTGCAGACCAGGACGGTGACGAGTATGTGATTAATGGGAATAAAATGTGGGTTACGAATGGCTCGGTGGCGGATGTCGCAGTGGTGATGGCGAAAACCGAACCGGATATCGACCCGCCACATCGGGGTATCACCGCGTTTCTTGTGCCCACAGACCGCGACGGATTCAAGCCGACAAAGATTGAGAATAAAATGGGTATTCGCGCCTCAGATTTGGCCGAGATTGTACTCGATGATGTCCGTGTTCCTGGTGAGCATATCGTAGGGGAGAAAAACGAGGGGTTCTATCAGCTCATGGACTTTTTTGCCGCGGGCCGGACGAGCGTGGCGGCCCAAGCGGTGGGCGCCGCGCAGGCAGCTCTGGATGCGGCTATTGAGTATGCGAACGAGCGGGAGCAGTTCGGCCAGAAGATCAAGGAATTCCAGGCGATTGAGCATATGATCGCGGAGATGGCGACCACGGTCGAAGCAGCCAGATCGCTCACCTATCGGGCCGCAAGCCACGTCGAAGGAGAGAAAGACGAGACCGCTGTCCGGTTGGCTTCGATGGCGAAGCTCTTTGCCTCAGAACACGCGGTTGATGTGACCGATGATGCCCTCCAGGTCCATGGTGGCGCGGGCTATGTCTCAGACCACCCCGTCGAACGGTATTACCGTGATGCACGAATCACCAAGATCTATGAAGGCACAAGTGAGATTCAGAAAAACATCATCGCTGATCGTGTCCTATGACGACAGTCCTATCTCCACGTCCCCGATCGATGGCTGCGGCCTGTGGCTCGGTTCCCCAGAGACGCCATTCGGGACTGCCAGGGGAGTCATCGCCAGCCTGGTCCGGGGATGGCGGCATCCGGAGAGCACTGGCGGCACCCCCACCAGGAGCCGGTGCCGAGAGGCGGTATGCCCCTCGGTACCGGGCGGGAATGATCGCCACGGGCTGTCTTCATTCAAGGGTCGAATCATGGGGGGTGTCGCCCTACGCCATTGCGGACGCGTCGGAGTCTCGTTTCCGGTTGGAAGTCTGGCGATGGAGCGGGGGAGTGGGTGAGTTGTATGGCATCGAGTGATGCTCCCGACTGGGAGTTTAAGGATCGGGACGTGGTGATTCTCCGTGAATTATCGCGTGACCCGCAATTGTCATCTCGAGACCTTGCGCGTCTCCTTGAGGAAAAATACGGGATCGATGTCTCACACGTGACTGTGTCAGAATCAATTCGTGGGATGCGCGAAGAAGGGGTCTTTCGTGAGGCGATTATCCCGAACGAAGAATACTTTTATTTCGCGTTGTTCGAATTCAAATTCAATCCAGAGAACTTCGCAGACGCCTGGCGGCCAGCAATGGAATACATCCGGGAGTCACCAAATACTCTGTTTTATTTCCTCTCTGACGGTGAATACCAGTGGAAATCCGTGATGATGTTCCCCACCCGGCAGTCCCAATCAATCTGGATCCATGACTTCTACAAACACCACGGCGACGTCGTCGATAATCTCCGCAACTCCATCGTGCACAACGTCCTTAAATTCCGCACAGACCCCCAAATTCTCGAAGGACTCGATGACGGCAACGACTAGGATGCGTCCCGACACCACCGCGGACAAAGATGACCCGCTCCGCCCGGTTGCCCTGGTGGTGGCCATGTTGGCTGCCGTCATCGCCGGTGTGGTCATCGTCGTCCAACTCAGTGACGGCGACGCCGAAAGTATCCTCACTCTCCCGCTCCTCATCGCTGTCCCAGCCGCCTTCGCCCTCATCTACTGGTATTACAAACACCAGTAACGGGGCCCTTTTCCCACCGCCCGGACAAACGAGGGGTATGTCCGACCGCCAGTCGCCCCCCGCCAGACTCCTCCGTCGAATCCCGTCACCGTTTGCGGCCATCAGTATTGCAGCCAGCCTCGCCGTCGCGGGCATCGGCGGCGGCAGCATCCTCGGCCTGGCCATCGCCGAACTCATCACCGCCGTCGGCCTCACCCCGGGCATAATCACCCGGACCGTCCTTTCGACACTCCTCCTCCAAGGCGTGGCCTTCATCGGGCTCTCTGCACTCTACCTCCACGTCCGCGGCCTCACACCGGCGAGCTACCTCGGGCTGAGACAACCCGTACTCGAAGATTGGATGTATACCGCCGCAGGCTATGTACTCGCGTTCGTCGCCGCCATCACGGCCATCTTCATTGTCGTCTTCCTGCTCGACCTCACCCCAGCACAAAACCGGGCTGCGGAACTCGGTGACGAAACACCGAATGTCTTCCTCGTCCTCATCGTGTTAGCCTTTCTCCTCATCGGACCCGGCGAAGAACTCCTCTTCCGCGGCGTCATCCAAAGCCGCCTCCGCGAAACCTTCTCGGCCCCACTCGCTATCGGTATCGCCACCGGCATCTTCGCTGCCGTCCACGCTCCCTCCCTCGCCGGCCCCATCTCCGGGCGCGCACTCACGATCACCATGCTGTTTTTCCCAGGCCTCGTTTTCGGCATCACCTATGAACTCACTGACAACCTCCTCGTCCCTACCCTCATCCACGGCGCGTACAACGCCACCCTGTTCGCGCTCGCATACATCTCATTGACCGCCGGCTAACCCATCTGGTCGATCAACTGCGAATCCGTACCGGGTGTGACCCGGCGTCAATCACGCTCCCTGTTCTTGGCGTGTCAGCGGGTGTTGAGGGCAAAGCACGAACTTTTAATGGTGATGGCGGAGTCGTATCCAATTGGAGGATGATATAAATGCCGGAGCATTCCGAACCAGAACTTCCGCCGCTACCGTACGCCTACGACGCCCTTGAGCCATCGATCAGTTCACAGGTCATGACGTGGCATCATGACACCCACCACCAAGGCTATGTGAACGGGCTCGAGAGCGCAGAAGAGACACTCGCAGACAACCGCGCCCAAGGTGACTTCGATGGATCCGCCGCAGCCATCCGCAATGTAACTCACAACGGCTGTGGCCACTATCTCCACACGCTCTTCTGGGAGAACATGTCATCCGACGGCGGTGGCGAGCCCTCGGGAGCACTGGCTGACCGCATCAATGAAGATTTCGGGTCCTACGACGGCTGGAAAGGTGAATTCAAAGCTGCCGCATCCGCAGCCGGCGGCTGGGCCTTACTCGTATACGACCCGGTGGCCGATCAACTCCGCAACCTCGTCGTCGATAAACACGACCAAGGCGCTCTCTGGGGGAGCCACCCCATCCTCGCCCTTGACGTCTGGGAACACTCCTATTACTACGATTACGGCCCAGACCGCGGGGACTTCATCGACAACTTCTTCGACGTCATCGATTGGAACAACGTTGCCGAGCAATACGAGAAAGCAACGAGCCAATAACCAATCGGACTACACGTCGCAACCCCACCCACTTTTTTGACGACACTGTCCGAAACGCCAGTCTGGTATCCCGTCAGGGCCAAGGCCCCTCCAGGCATACCGTCGCGTATGCCACGGCCGCGAGAGGAGTTCGACGACATCCGAGCATTTGAATTCCGTGAACCGGCGGACGTCCTCGCCCCCGAGAAGCTCTACACTGTCTACGAAATTGCACGTCTCCTGCAAGGCATCGACCCGGGGGAAGCCCTCGATGCCGAAACCGAGGCAATCCTTCTCGATTGGGCGATCCCATGGATGCTCGATCACAGCGACGAATTCGTCTTCGCCGAACCAGCAGCGGCAGATGAACCAGGCTATTACGGACTCCGGTCACGTGAGACATGACCAGCCACGTATCCACTGGTGGTCTCTCATGAAGCTGTTAATCGCGGGCGGGAGCGAGGTTGATGCCGGGAAGACGACGTTTACCACCGGGCTGATCGCACGAACCGGCATCTGTGGCTTCAAACCCCGTGCCGGGAACGATTATTGGTATGATTATGATGCCTATCAGCAGGCCGCCAAGGACGGTCGTTTGTATGGGAAAGATGCCAACCAGATCGCCGCTGTCTCTCCAGGAGCAGTTTCCCCGGAAACTATCAATCCTGTCCATCGGCTCTGGCTGCCCACGCCAGGTCGAGGGAAAGGCCCGCTCGGCCGACGGGGTCGCCGGTTCGTCATCGACCGTGTCACCGTGGATGGCAACGATCACTACATCCGAAACGGCGATGTCTCTCTCCCACCACGTCTGTCGGAGACATATCCGCTCGCAGAGGCTCCGGTTGTCGAGTCGCTCACTGATGTCAACGACATCATGGCATCGCTCCATAGCCAGGCACTCGATGCGCTTGAGCGGTCGCTTGAACAGCGGGACGCCGGTATCGTGGAATCATATTCTGATATCGCACGACCGTTAGTCGGATTTATCCCCGATGCCGTTGCGGTTATCGAACCGCGACGGTGCCGTGTGTATGATGGCAGTCGATTTGCGAAAGCCTGTGATGTGGCAAGCGGGAGCGCACACGAAGGTCGACTTGAGGAACGGGTCGACCACGTCATCGAGCTGTTGGACTCCGAGGCTGAGGTGTCACTCCCGGTGTTATCCAGTAGTGACCGCTTGGAGCCCGCTACAGTCGCTGATGCCTACGAGGCAGCGTACGATGCGCTACTCGCCGCGGTATAACCTGGCTATCTTCGGTGGTGACATTGGATCCACGCCCCACGGCTGTGGCGTTTCACAACCACACATGGCAGTCATTCTCCTGTTCTTGTCGAGTGCCCCACCGGGAGTACATGGTCCAATATCGTCTCGAGGAGCTCCGTGAATCATGGGACTATCCGCGGGTGAGGGGGCGTGGGTGGGTCCCATGCCATGGCGGTCATTGACTGCGTCGAGCGGCATTGAGGGCTACTTCGATGTGTTCGATGGGATTGGTTTCGATGCTGGGTCCGTGCCCGACATACATGGCGTCGAGATCGTCATCGATGGTTCCTAATACTGTTTCGATGCTTTCGATCAATGTCGTCCGGTTGCCTTCTTGGAGGTCTGTCCGGCCAAAGCCTCCGTTTGCGAAGATGAGGTCGCCAGCGAAGAGCACGCCTGCAGTGTGGGAATACAGACAGAGATGATCGTTTTTGTGGCCCGGCGTGTGGATGGCGCGATACTGCTCATCGCCAATGGTGGTGGTTGCCCCATCGTCGAGGGCGTGGTCAACCATGGTATTGTCGGCATCGAATCCCCAGATTTCGACCTCGAAGGCTGCTGTCACCGATTGGAGGGTCCCGACGTGGTCGGGATGTGTGTGCGTGAGCACTACTCTATCGAGATCGCCGACCGCTGATTGGACTCGGTCGACTGCATCGAATTCATTCCCAACGTCGACCAGTGTGGTTTGTTCTCCGTCGATGAGAAATGCATTGCTCGTGAATGATGTGACGCCTTGTGCGATATTCCGGACAACGGCCATACAGTTCGGTACCTGTGTGGATGGTTTGTGTTTTTCCCACTGCGTGTTGCGGATGGCCGCCCAGTATCGGGTCATCGTCGGTATTGGTGGGGTGGTGGCGGGCAGTACGAGCGGGAGAGGGTTGTTGTCGGGATGTGTGTTTCTATGGTTTCCTTCTGCTGGTGGTCACCGGTCGTACTCGGTATGCTTGTCTCCCGGTTTGTGTTGGGTGTGGGTTGTGGTAATCGTGGTGTGGAGAAACGCGTCAGGGGGAATGGGGTGGGGTTAATCGGCGCCGAGTTTGATGCGGTCTGGTGATTTTGGTGCGGTGGTTGGGGTGGTGCCTCGGCGGTGGAGGGCGAGTTTGAGGTCGTCGGGGGTGAGTCCGGCGAGCCGTGCCGCCGTCTGGAGGTTGAGTGTTCCATCTTGGTACAAGGAGATGGCCGTCCGGCGGGCGAGTTGGCTCATGGCCTACACCTCATCGCTTGTGATAATAAGAGTATCGAGAGTTAATATGTCAACCGTTGACCTAATATACCAAACCACATTGATAATCGTTATAATAATACCGACGGAGACGGCGTTCACCGCCCGTTGACTCGGCCTCGCAACGCTTTAGTCCGCGCTGACATCCTGTAGGGTATGAGCGACCGCGACGAACTCCTCGCGTTGCTGTCCGAGAACGCCCGCTACTCAACCGCCGACCTTGCCCGCCAAACCGGGCTCGACGAAGCAACCATCGAGGAGACCATCGCCGACCTCGAGGCCGACGGCGTCATCCAGGGCTACACCGCCATCGTCGACTGGGATGCAATCGACGATGAACGCGTCCACGCCCACGTCGAATGCAACGTCACCCTCGACCGAGAAACCAGCTATCAAGACGTCGCCGAACGCTTAGCCGGATTCCCGGAAGTCCAAGGCCTCCGATTAGTCTCCGGCGATTACGATTTCGCCCTCGAAGTCGAAGGAGACACCATGCGGGAAGTCTCCCGCTTCATCAGCGACAAAGTCGCCCCCCTCCCAGCAATCACCCAAACCGTCACCCACTACATCATGGAAACGTACAAACAAGGCGGCTATCGGTTCAAAGACGACGGCGGCGATGACCGCCTGTCAGTCACACCATGACCGACGTGCCCGCCCGCCGCGTCACCCAGGTCCCCCCATCTGGAATCAGACGGTTCTTCGAGCTGGCCGAAGAGATGGACGACGTCATCTCCCTCGGTGTCGGCGAACCCGATTTTTCAGCGCCGTGGGCCGCTCGAGAAGCAGCCATCGCCGCCCTCGAACGTGGCCACACCTCCTACACCGCCAACCGCGGGATGCGGTCGTTACGGGACGAAATCGCCGTGAATGCCCGCCGCTGGAATCTCGAGTACGATCCCGATGACGAAATCCTCGTGACTGCAGGTGCCAGCGAAGCGATCGATGCCGCCTTCAGAGCCCTCGTCGACCCTGGCGACACCGTCGCCGTCGCACAACCCTGTTATGTCTCGTACGCCCCTGGCGTGACATTCGCGGACGGTGAGATATTGGATGTCCCCACCCGCGCCGTGGATGAATTCACCCTGACGCCGGACGTGCTCGCTGACGCGGGTGCTGAGCGCGCCGATCTCCTGGTGTACTGTTATCCGAACAATCCGACTGGAGCGACGATGAACCGCGAGGAACTCTCGGCTGTCGCTGCCTTCTGCCGGGAGCACGACATCATGGTGTTGGCCGATGAAATCTACGCCGATCTCACCTACAACGGCGACCATGTCTCGATCGCCGAACTCGACGGGATGCGGGATCGAACGGTTGTCGTCAATGGATTTTCGAAAGCGTACGCAATGACCGGGCTGCGACTCGGCTATGCCCTAGGGCCGTCAGCAGTCATTACGGCGATGAATCGCATCCACCAGTATACGATGTTATCAGCCCCGACAACGGCACAGTACGCCGGGATTGAAGCCCTCCAGAATTGTCAGGAAGAAGTCGGCGAGATGCGAGACCAGTATAACCGCCGACGGAACTTCATCCTGGCTCGCTTTGAGGAGATGGGGATCAACTGTTTTGAGGCCACCGGCGCATTCTATGTCTTCCCCGAATGCCCGACCAGTGACGCCGAACAGTTTGCCGAGGATTTCCTCCAGGCCGAAGAGGTTGCAATGGTACCCGGAACAGCCTTCGGGAAGGGTGGCGACGGCCACCTCCGGGCCTCCTATGCCACCAGTCTCACGGACCTCAAAGAAGCAATGGCACGACTGGAACGATTCCTCTCGTAATCCTCTGTGATCCGTCTCCCCTCCCTGGTTTTATGAATCAGTTAATCAATGTTAACGATATATTTATACACGTAAACACACGCAAAATCAGCTGCTGAAAGGGACGGAACCCTTTTTCTGGCACATAGAGTAGGACTTGGTAATGGCTATCGATGATGCGGACGCCGGAGAGACCGGGAGTGACACCTCACCTGTCGATTCTGCTGGGGCCGCGTCGGCGTCACCCGATACCGACGCCGAATCGGAGACCACCCACGGTGATACTGCCGCCCCTCCGACCGTTGGCGACTACAGTTGGGAAGAGTTCAAACAAGAATACTACTACGATAACGACGGCAACCCGCCTTCAGGCGATGAATTCAACCCCGAATCGTATCTCGGCTTCGAACCAGACGCGCTCGATCAAGTAATTGGCGCTGCCGGCCTCGGCGCCACCAGCCTCACCGAGATCGCCAACGAGCGGACTGTCCGCGTCAATCCAGACCTCGACGAAGACGCCTTCTTCACCAATCCCGATGGTAGCACCACCGTTGTCAACCGGTATGATCTCGAGAAAGCCGTCCCCAACGAGAAGAAATACCACTTCCGCGAAGTCGACCGGTACTGGGTGAACAAGCCCTTCGCCTTCGTCATCATCTTCCACAGCGAAAAGGAAAACGAAAAGAAATACTACCTCATCGAACCCCACCTCACCCCGATCGAGTCGGACCTCCGGGAGTTCCTCGCCGGGAAGCTCAAAACCGCGATCAAATACTCAAGCGACCAAGTAATCGTCGAAGGGGATGAAGATGAACGCGCCGAAATCATCGAATCCGAGACCTACAGTCTGTTGAAACGATATGACCTCTTTGACAACGGAGCGACCCTCGATGACCCCGGGTATATCGACGATCTCCAAGATATGCTTGGGTTGTCTGATGTGGAGTCGACAGATCAAACCAGTGAACCGACGGATCTACATGGCGTTAGGGCACGCCCCGAGCCCGCGCTTGTTGATGAAGATGCAACGACGCTGACTGAATATCAAATCGAGAAAATCCTGTATCTCCTCCGCCGAGACTTCATCGGGTTCGAACGGATTGACGGCATCAAACACGATATCAACGTCGAAGACATCTCGTGTGACGGCTACAACTCACCGGTGTTCGTCTATCACGGCGACTACGAACAAATAATCACAAACGTCTATCACGGCGAAGAGGAACTCGATGAATTCGTCGTGAAACTCGCTCAGCGGTCCGGGAAAGGCATCTCGAAACGAAGCCCGCAAGTCGATGCCACACTCCCCGATGGGTCGCGATCACAACTCACACTTGGCCGTGAGGTGTCCGACCACGGGACCAATTACACGATCAGGCAGTTCAAAGACGTCCCGTTCACACCGATCGATCTCATCAATTGGAACACGTTCTCTCTCGACGAGATGGCGTTTCTCTGGCTGTGTATTGAGAACAACAAATCACTCATCTTCGCTGGTGGGACCGCGTCCGGGAAGACCACCTCCCTGAACGCTGTCTCGCTGTTCATTCCGAGTAAAGCAAAAATCGTCTCAATTGAGGACACGCGTGAGGTGGAACTCCCCCAGCGGAACTGGATCGCGAGTGTCACTCGACCCTCATTCAGCGAAGGCGACCAAGGCGATGTTGATGAATTCGACTTACTGGAAGCCGCACTCCGGCAACGCCCCGAATACATCGTGATGGGTGAGATCCGTGGTGAAGAAGGCCGAACGCTCTTCCAGGTCATGTCGACCGGGCACACGACACTCACCACATTCCACGCCGACTCGGTCGGCGAAGTGATCAAGCGATTCACCACCGACCCGATCAACGTCTCGAAAACAATGTTCACCGCGTTGGACCTGGTCTCCATCCAGACATCCACACGCGTGCAGGGGAACAAGGTCCGACGGAACAAATCGCTGACCGAGATCAATCACTACGACCCGGAAAACGACGAAATCAACGTTCAAGACGTCTACCAGTGGCAGGCCGAAACCGACGAATTCCTCCAGATGGGTGAATCGAACACGCTCGAAGAAATCATGTTCGACCGCGGCTGGACGCGCGAACGACTCTCCGATGAAATGTATATGCGGCAGGTCGTCCTCGCGTATCTCATCGAACACGATCTCAATACCTACACACAGGTGGCCGCGACACTACAAGCGTTCATCAACGACCCCGAGACCATCCTCACGTTGATCGCCAACGACGACCTTGAACGATCACTCGAGGACCTCCGGGAGATGGAATCCGTCGAAATCGATATCGATCCGGACAAAGAAGCGATGGTCCCCCGGCCGTCACCCAGCCAAGACATGCTGACGGAAGCCCGAGACATCCTCACGAACGCCGATAGCCTCCTCGACCAGTTCCGTGGACAAGCCGTCGATGAGGGGATCGCAGGCGCCCTTGCGATCGATGAAGCCGACGACATCGCAATCGCCGGCGATGACGACGGTGGTGATGACTTCGACTACGGTGGATTCTCATTCGAAGCCGGTGGCAGTGGCGATGAAACGCCCGATGAAACCGGTGCAACGACAGACGGCGGCAGTACCGATACCGACGAACACACCGACTGGGATCCGAGCGGCGAGGATGACCGATGAGCTTTGGATCGGCACAATCAGGGCGCGGAACCGACGTTCTTGCTGACCTGTTTTACCCGCTGTACCAACGGCTCTTCGATGACAACAGCGACTTCGTGAGCAACCTCGAACGGAAACTCGCAGAGGCCCGTATCCCGCAAACCGTCGAGATCTATCTTTCGAAATCGATCGCAATTGGTGTCCTGACAGGGATCGGGCTCTGGATCGTGGGAACGTTCCTCGGGTGGTTTACGGTCACCTTCTTCATCACTGAGCCACCCACGTTCCTCGGTCTTCCGTTACCCGACCCATACCTCTCGATGGTCAACCAGTTGAAGATACCATTCATTATCCTGATCTCTGGTGTGTTCTTTGGCTCGATCGGGTTTGCTGGCGGCTTCGGGGGAATGGTCGGGAAACCCTATCTTGCAGCCGACGCACGCAAACGAGAGATCAACGTCCTCCTGTCTGACTCGATCTCGTTTATGTATGCGTTGTCCGTCGGTGGAATGAATCAGCTCGAGATTCTCCAGGCCATGGCGAAAGCCGACGACACCTACGGCGAAGTTGCCCAGGAATTCCAATCAATCGTGCTTGAGACGGAATATTTCGATACAGATTATCGGACCGCCATCCGGAATCAGGCCATGGAAACCCCGTCAGATGAACTCGGGCAGTTCCTGACAGATATGCTCTCGATCATCAACTCCGGGGGGAACATGGAGAAATTCCTCGAGGATCAAAAAGAGAAGCATATGCGGACCTCCAAACAGGAACAGGAACTGGTCTTAGAGACCCTCGAGTTGTTCGGCGAGATGTACATGACGCTCTCGCTGTTTCCGCTGCTCCTCATCATTATTCTCGTGATCATGTCGATGCTCGGTGAGGCCCAAGACTTCCTCCTGTATGGAACCGTCTACGGGCTAATTCCATTGATCGGATTCGGATTCCTTGTCTTGGTGTCGACCGTCGTCCAAGACGAGATCGGCGACGGGTATCTCCGCGCAGCTGACGGCGAAATCGTCGATGAAGCCAATGACATGTTCGACCTCGGACTCGCCGACCGCTACGCCGGCCGGTACGCAATCTTCGACCGCATAAAATCCCGGGAAGGAACCTACGTGACAATGAACGTCCTCCGGGACCCCCACCACTTTTTCCGTGACTACCCCTTGGCTGTCCTCGCGTTAACCGTTCCCATCTCGCTGGTCCTGATGGCTGGCGCCGTCCTCATCGGGTTCGCGCCCACGAGCTTCACCGGCCTCCAAGACGCACCCGTTCGCGGCACATTCTTCTGGGTGTATCTCCCGCTGTACGTGAATCTTATCCCCTTGACGATCTTCTATGAATGGAATGTCCGCTCGCGGCGGGCGATCACGAATACGCTCTCGGATAATCTTCGGAAGCTCTCCAGTGCGAACGATACCGGGATGACGCTGTTAGAGTCACTGAAAGTTGTCGCTGACACCTCATCCGGCCGATTGTCCGAAGAGTTCCAAACCATGTACGCGAAGGTCAACTATGGGACGAGTCTCAAAGTCGCCCTCCGTGAATTCAACAACAAATACCACATCCCCCGGTTAGCGCGGACGGTGAAACTCATCTCGAAAGCCCAGGAAGCCTCAAGCCAAATCACGCAGGTGTTATCCACCGCCGCGCAGGCCTCCGAGAATCAAGACGACATCGACCGTGACCGGAAATCCCGGACTCGGATGCAGATGGTGATCATCATCATGACGTACATCACGCTCCTCGGCGTGATTGCCCTCTTGAAAGTCGAGTTCCTCGACACCATGGCCGGACTCTCCCAGCAAGCCGCCAGCGGTGAGGGATCTTCGGGCGGCCCGGCGTCGTTCGGTGACGGGCTTGACTCCGATATGTTGACGATGCTGTTCTTCCATGCAGTCACGCTCCAAGGCATCATCAGCGGCATCATCGCAGGCTACATCCGAGACGTGAGTGTCCTTGCCAGCCTGAAGTTTGTCGTCGTGTTGCCGACACTCGCACTCATCGTCTTCATGCTCATTTAGGACCACCCATGACTCACACGCATCGCGCCCAGACAACGCTTGATTTCGCCATCGCCATGGGCGTGTTCCTGTTGACCGTCGCGTTCGTCTTCACCTTCATCCCCTCACTGACGGCGCCCTTTATCGACGGCCACCAAGAACAAACCGCAATCGCCGACCGCGTCTCCAGCCATCTCGTCGAAGGCTCCCTCGCCGATCCAAACGAGCCATACGCCCTCGATGAAACCTGTACCCGCGGGTTCTTCGAACCACACAACGACCCCGCCATCGACCACTGTGGATACACCAACAGTACCGATAATTACCGGGCGAGGATCGGCGTGAGCGACCGCCCTCATCTCAACATCTCGATCGTCGCGATCGATGGGGCGACTCGCGACCGAACCCCGCTGTGTCAGAACGTGAGTACCGACTCGGTCGTCCCACGAGACAGCGACGACTGCAATCCCGTCGCCAACAACGATGTCGTCTTCCAAACAGGACCACCGGGCACAGCGGTCGATTCCATGACGGTCGCCCGCCGCATCGCGTCTATTGGTGACTACGATGCCACCGTCTTCGTGAGAGTGTGGTAACCATGCACGGTCGCCGTCACTCACAGAAAGGACAGGCATACACATTGGAAGCATTCATCGCCGCGTTACTGCTCGTATCGAGCTTAGCGTTCGCTCTACAAGTGACGGCCGTAACACCGCTGTCGGCAAGTACCGCCAACCAGCATATTGAGAACCAACAACGTGCGTCGGCTGCCGGGACACTCGTCGCAGCCGCCGAACAGGACGTCCTGAAAGATGCCGTCTTATACTGGAATACCTCTGAAGAAGAATTCCACGATGCCACCCGGCTTGATTACTATACCAACCAGTATCCACCAAACGAGTTCGGCGCGATCCTCAACCGGTCGTTCGCCGGCCGGGGCCTCGCGGTCAACCTAGTCATTCACACCGAGGATGATAGTCAACCACAGCGGGTGGTGTTCCATGGCGAGCCGAGCGATAACGCCGGATCTGCCACCCGAACGGTCGTTCTCTACGACGACGACCGGGTCCGGTATGCAAACGAGTCCCATGGCCCGACGCTTGCAGATGTAGCTGCCTCGGACGGGGAGTTCTACACATCGGATGCCCACCCGAGCAGCCAGGTGTACAACGTCATCGAAATCGAGGTGGTTATATGGCGGATGTAGACCGCGGCCAGATCCTCCTCATCGCCGGGTTACTCCTCGCCGTCGTCTTCGTCGGCCTCGCTTTAGTGCTCAATAGCGCGATATACGCCGAAAATATGGCGTCCCGTGACACGGTGAATGAAAACCGGGAGGCCCTCGAAGACCGACAAACCATCCAACAGCAACTCGGGAGATCAGTCGACCGGATTAATGCCGAACTGACCACCACTGACAGCTCAGTTCTCGAATCGGAGCTGCGAGGAGCGATCGACAACCAAGAACAACTCTACTCGCAGGCAGCGGCAGAAAAAGGCGCCAGCGTCCAACTGGAGATAACGGATCCGCAAGATGGCACACGGCTCCGCCAAACCGATGACACCCGGCCATACACATCCAAAACCGACGCCACGGATTGGAACCTGTCAGAAGACGTGCCTGATGGCGGCCAATTCGCCATGAACATCGCCGCTGGCAGCCTCTTTGAAGCCACAATCGATACCACGTTGGCATTAATCGCCGATTCTGCATTCAGTGTCGAATTCCACCTCGATGAGTGGAACGGCGCCGACGGGGATGGGGTGTATCGCGTGTTTTTCTTCCAGGGGGCCGCAACAGATAGCGTCTATGCGGCCGTGGAACGCCCTGACCAAGACTGGCAAAACCAAGACTTCACGGATCCCACTGTTGCAGAACACATCTATCGTGGCTGGCTCAACCAAAGCTGTGCACTCGAAGGTGATATCGTCTCCGTCCGGCTCAGTGAAGGCACATTCGGCGGCGCACCCTGTGCTGAATTCGATTTCTACAACGATATCGATGCACACGAAGTCAAATTCACGAACGTGGAATGGAATAACGGCGACCCAGTATGGGATGATGGCGACCTCACCTGGACAGATGGCGACATTGAACGCGTGAGGGGGACATACGATATTTTCCTCGGGACAGCCGACTTCAATGACGTGGCGTTCCACTCGGATAAGGCCGACGGCCAGCCGTTTTACCACTCAGCCATGTATACGTTTAATTACTCGTATACATACGAGACTGATTCAACCACGTATATTATTAACAACCGGACGGTCACCCCCAATGACCGTGATCCAGCCGGGATATTCTGGGCCAACCCGCGCATCAAGAAGTTCGACATCACCTACCTGCCAGGTGCGAGTGGAAATACGTTTGAGGTCGA
>CAZSSY010000029.1:0-3070 GCA_964609565.1 uncultured Natronomonas sp. | reverse complement strand
TAATCCTCGTCGAACGAACTGTGGAGGAAACCGAGGATGGTCTCACTGAGCTGTTTGACGACATCCTTGATATCGATCTCCTGGATGGCCTCTTCGGCAACGAAGGAGACCTTGGACAGTATATTCATGAATCAAATCTCCCAGTCAATACAAACCGGATCGTCGCCTCAGACACAATTACTGATTCCGTCGATGGCGCGTCAGCTCGCGGGACCACCAACCTCCAACACGGCAGCGATTTCCTCAGTGAAAACTATCGCATCCAGCTGACAGTCGTCGACGACGCCAATCGAACCACATCCGAAAGCAAACTCTGCGACGCAGAGGAGGACGCATGCCAGATCGAAGCATGACCTCATCAGCGTTGCACCACGCGACCCGTGGTGTCTCTCCCGTGTTGGCCTATACCCTGACTTTGACAGTGGCGACCCTCCTCGTCGGTGGTCTCTTGATTTCGTCGGGGAGTTTCGTTGACACCCAACGTGAACAAACTGCGATCAGCGAATTACGCGTCGTCGGCCAACAAGTCTCGGCTGATATCTCTGCGGCCGACCGACTCGCTCGAACGCAGGGCGTCGACGATGTCCGTGTCGGCCGGGAAATCCCCCAAGACGTCGTCGGGTCACCCTATATGATCGAAGTCCGCGAAACCGGCGGTCCAACAACCCCGTATCTGCATCTCTCGACAGACCAACCAAACGTGACCGTTGCCGTCGGTGTCGCCTCAGATACACCCGTAGCCACCGATGTGACCGTGGATGGCGGCGGCATCGAAGTGGTCTATTCAGGCGGCGAGGTGGTGGTCCAGAGTGCCGACTGACCGAGCCGTCAGCGAAGTCGTCGGGTTCATCCTCGTATTCTCACTCGTGTTAGGCACCATTAGCATTGTCTATGTTGGTGGCTTCTCCGGGCTTCAGGATGCCCGCGACCACGAACAACACGCTAATGCAGAACGCGCGTTCGATGTACTAGCCAACAACTTTGAGGAACTCGGTCGTGACAAAGCTCCCAGTCGAGCTACCGAAATCAAGCTCTCCGATGCAGGAATCCGGACGACGGAACCATCGATTTTCTCGATTAACACGACCGGCTATATGGCAAATGGCTCCGCGCCTCGATCAATCCTGTATGAACCAGTCGGGTCGGATACGTCCATCGTCTATGACGCGGGCGAGGACGTCCGCGCCGACGGCGACGATGCGATCATGGTTCGGGAACCGGATTTCATCTTCGGGCCAGACCGGATGGTCCTCCGTGTCATGGAATTACGCGGCGGTCTCCAGTCGGTCAGTGGTGACACAACCACCCTGATTAGGGGTGAAAAACAGTTCCAGGAAATCCGTCATCAACATCATGATCCCGCTACTCCAGTCAATACCACGATCCGAATTGAGCCTTCCTCAGGCTACACCGGCGTGTGGGAAACCTATCTTGATGAATCGCTAACAGAGGCCTTCCCCAGTGGAAGTCACGAGTGCCAGAGTCAGGACACCGAAGTTATCTGTACCGATATCGAGACCCACTCCGTGTATTTCAGTACAACCGGCGTCCGCATCCACATCGTCTAACCTAATCAGCCGGCTCTCTGTCGGCAGTTGGTTGCCACGTCTGAGTTTTCTCCGTGGGTGGAGCGTTCCGAGCGTAGTGCTGGTGAACTATGGAAGGAGTGGCCCCGCTCGTGTGGGTTAGTTGATTGTGACTTTGACTTTGTTTTCAGTCACGTGGAGGAACGTCACGACTTGGCCGCTTCCTTTGTATTCAATGTTCCCTGATGAGGTGTCGCTGATGATCGCCTGGTTTTCTTCGACGATCTCCATGTCCATGTCGCCCATAGTGTCGAAATAATGGCGGGTTAGATCCTCCAGTGTCGGTGGGTGTGTCGCGTTGTATTCCGTCCCGTCGATGGTGACAGGATCGGCTTGGGCATCCATGAGGATGGTGCTGTCCAGCAGATCTACCTCGAGAAAGAGGTCATCATCACAGTTGTTGCTGTCGAGGGTGAACGCGGATTCATTCGTCCACGTCTGGGTCACAGACTCGTTTTCATAATGGATACTCCCTTTGACTGACTCATCACACTTCGCTGGTGACAGCGATTCAAACTTGACGCGGAACACTTCGTCATTCCGGTCTTCCTCCATCACCCAGTCCAGGCGGTTAAATGATGAGCTCCCACGGCGAGATTCTTCCATCCGGAGTGTGAGTTCGTGGAGTTCTTCGACACCTCTGACGGACAGCTCGCCTTCACCGGCGATATCGAAATGGCCCTGTGCGCCGAGAGCAACGATCTGGGCTGTCACCACGCCGTCGTCGCAGTCATCCACGCGTCCATCCGTTCTGGACAGGAAAAACGACCGCCAAGCTTCACAGTAGTCGCTGTCAATCTCGACGGTCATATTCCCTGCGGTGACCGGGTTCCGATAGAGAACATCCTCGTCTTCGACATACTGGTCATCGATGGACGTGGTGTCGCCGTTCATGTCGGGGTATATTGGGGTGGACTGTTCAAGGGGGCTGACATGGAGTTGTTGGCGGCCGCCCCCGGCTCCCTCTCCAACGATAGTAATGATTGGGAATGTCAGGGTGGCATCGCGGTTGTGGAGTTCCGGCGGTGAGATCATTGATGATCCGCCGCCTTCGTCTTTCCGCCAGACGCCGCCGCCTTGATAAGCGATTGACGTTCCACCGCTTTCATAGACAACGGCTCCGAGAGTGGCCTCGTAAATTGTTTCATCCGGCGGATCGGCTTCTGATTCGTTCCAGTCTTCATGGAAGAGGGTGACGTGGCCGGCAGACTCCTCGACCCGGTATGAGCCGTCGCTTTGCCCCATTCGGATCGTTTGTTCATTGGAATCACCGAGGGCGACTTGTGCGGTTCGGGAGTCGAACTGGGTCATTGCTTGTTCGGCTTGCCCGATCCGTGATTCGTGCTTGCCATCATCCAGCGCAACAGTGCCGAATGCGACGACGGCGGAGGCGGCGGCCAGCGTGAGCCCGAGAATAAGGACAATGCCAATGACTGATGACTGCGCAGACTCGTCTCTCAGAAGCCACCGCAGCCATTCCATAC
>CAZSSY010000028.1:0-33054 GCA_964609565.1 uncultured Natronomonas sp. | reverse complement strand
GCCGGGAGTGGTTCGACGCGCAGAGTCCGTCGGCCGTCTCCAGGGACGACTTCCGATTCATCGGTGACCTGGACGTCCCGAAACTACCCGGGACGAGCCCGGTGTATGTGTGGACCCGTCACCCCGATCAACGGCTCGAAGGTGCGCTGAAGGGGAACTACTCGATGTCGTCGGACTCGCACGTGACGGGACGCTCGTGGCAGGTGAATGCAGGTACACCAGCAGAGAAATGACCGAGGGGGACCTGACCGACCTGGAACGGACTGCATCGCAGGTTCAGTGGACCCAATCCGACGGAACTGACCGCGAGAAGCACTACTGTTGTTTCTGTCGCTCCGGGTTTTCCGACGATCTGCAGCAGGCGGCAGCGAACCGTGACGACATCTCACTCTTCACGCCGAGTGACATCGTTCCGAGTGCAGACACCGGGTGAGGCAGATCATGTCGTTGGATCAGACGATATACAAGATGGACACAGTATTGGTCTTAGAGGGTGGCGAGCACGATCATTCCGATGCCCGCAGTTCCTGCGAGGATACCGCTGGTATGAGCCAATCGTTCACCCCATGCGACGACTCGTTCCAAGGACAGCACTACGGTGATGAGTGCCATCCAGAGGATGTTCATCGAGCCGACGACCACCATGAATGCGAACAGGGCCCAACAGCAGCCGACACAGAAGATGCTGAACGTCCAGCTCATCCGGACGGCCCCGCGAACGCCCGGCTGTTGGTGACTCATCAGGAATCCGAGTGGCGATCGGCAGTACCGCAGGCATCGGTATTTGTATGGAGATACCTGATAGCCCGCGAGCAGTAGGAGCGTGCCGCCCATCAGGAATCCGGTGTACTGGTTTGCGATGGTTGCGAGGGGCACCACCGTATTGACGAGGAGTGGCACGATCCCGGTTAACGTCCAGACCAGCGCGTACGTTCCCATGAATGCGCCGACTCGGGCGGCTTTCCCTCGTCGTGTCGTCCCCTCGATCGTCTTGTAGTACAATCGGAACAGTGAGACCGACGACGGGTACATCATGGCGATCATCATCACACCCCACATGATCAGGTAGAGGCCAGCGCCGGTGAGACCATTCGTGATCGCCATTGCCTCCGGCACCCCGGGATCGGACATCTGCATCGGCGTATCCATTCCACCGCCGGGCATTGGGAGCCAGCGATTGATGATTGTGAGCCAGGCGAGTAGGGCGATTACGTAGGTGATGAGCCCGACGACCGGGATATCGTTGAGGGGAAACCGTTCCCGGAACGAGTCTTGGATGTGCATGATCAAGCGAGTTGATGGTGGATTGCTCTCGGTTAGGCGTTCGCCAGTTCGAACTCCCCAAGGTACGAGTTGTTCCCCGAGACGTCCCATGTGAACTCGTCATTGTACGACACGGTGGCGGTGGTGGACTCCCCTGGCGTCATCTTCAGGTCGTTCGTGAATGGATGTGGCGAAACTGACCCGTGTTCCCCCAATATGCCGATTTTCTCGGTTGACTCCACGGACACCCAGTCTCCGATTTTGACCGAGAATGCCTCATCGTCTTGACTGAACGAGAACGGGGCGGCTGCTACTTCAGTGCTTTCGGCGTGGGTTTCGACGGCGGCTCCGAAGATGCCGCCAGCTCGGCCCAGGAAGATTTCTTCGAGGGCTGCCCGCTGATCGTCAGTGGCCTCCTCATCCAGTAGCACCACTAATGGCCAAGTGACGTCCGGGTCGAAGGGATTGCCTCCTTCACAGTTGACGAGCCATGTTGCATTGAGCCCGCTCAAATTGATATCGCCGTACGTGCCTTCTTGGATATTCCACGCGAGTGAGACGGTACACACGTTGTTGTCGGGTGGTTCCATCCAGAGACATTGGCAAACGACGTCACAGTTACACGTTTCGAGGTAGTTTCCGGTGATACTCCAGGTTTGTGCCATGTTGGTGTGCCTCTGTTCCGGCTTTCGACGGATTGCACGATAAATATTATTTGAATGATATTTCAATAGGAATTTCAATAGAACGCAATTTCAATCAGATTCATTAGGTTTTGCCCCCGAGCAAGCCGGACCTTAGATCTCAAAATCGTAAAGGAACCCCACAGGAAGCGCGGGGAGAGAACCAAGATTTGAGCCAGAAGATGACAGCGTCTCCCGCTCCCCCAACACACACCGACGGCACAACAGTGAAGGGATACCATTGCGTCTGTCATTGATTTTACCTCCACTGGAAGCCTTGATTCCACTACACATGCGGGTGAACAATACCGTGAACGCTCCCCACGTCGCATCTGTCGTCCAGACCCGTCAGGAAACAGCCATCGGACATATGGACAGGGTGACGAACCGATAAAAATGAGATACTCCAACCCACTCAATGAGGTTCACCGCATCCGGCGTCTGGGCCCGTTGAGTGAACAGCTCCTAAATATCCCGGCGTGGAACAACGCTCCCCCGATCTCAAGGACCGAGCGCCTGCGCTGCCAAGAAGCAAGTCAGGTAAATACATTAACGTCCCACCCACCCCACGTTCGGTCCAATTGACTATGGAGAAATCATCAGAATTGGATGCCTCATCCAAGAACGAGACCTTCGGTCTTCTGTCAGACGAAACGCGTCTCGAGTTATTGCAAGCCCTTTGGGAGGCGCACAATCCGGAGGATCCATCACCGATGCGGTTTGCCGATCTTCGGGAACGCGTCACGGCTGACGATCCAGGCGGAGTTTACTACCACCTAGATAAGCTCACGACCCATTTCGTCCGGAAATCCGAGGATGGCTACGTACTCCGGGAATCCGGCAAGCGCATCGTTCGGATGCTCCTCTCAGGCACCGCTATTGACAACCCGAACATTGATCCGACGGAGGTCGACGTATCGTGTTGGTATTGCGGTGGCCAGCCGAAGTACAGCTACAAGGACGGCTGGCGCTATCTCGAATGCACAAATTGTGACGCGCGATGTGTAGACACATTCCCGCCCGGTGTACTGAGCAAAAGTGAGTTTCCACCGTCGGGCTTACGCGACCGTACACCGAACGACATCAATGCGGCGGACCGGATTTGGGGAGCTCATCGGCGGGCCTCCGTCCTAGATGGCGTTTGTCCGGAATGTGCGGGTGATATGCCTGTCACTTCCATCGATATTTGCGATGATCATCAGCCGGATTGGGACGAGTATCAGTTCTGTGAGAACTGCGGGTCGATCTTTTGGATGCTCGTCTCTCATGTTTGTGAGGTGTGTAAGTACCGCTGGCGGATGCCGACGTTGTTCTACCCGACGAGACACCCGGCGGTCACAGCGTTCTATTATGAGCATGGCATCGAGTTCGACCTCGCCACGTATGAACAACGCACGCTTATTCTCGATTATGAGGAAGAACTGCTCTCGAAGGACCCGTTACGCATCCGTATCACGATTCCGGTGGAGGATGATGAACTCAGTCTGACGTTCGACGACGACATGGAGGTCATCGAGGTAAGTCGATAAACCGGCTTATATCCAAGCAGATACCTGACACATTCTGTGCCATTTTCTCTATTGGTTGAGAAAATCTGCAACCGGTTTTCCTAGGTATAGAGCTTCCGAAAACCCCCTCATTCGGCGGAATGAATTGTATTGTCGCCGTTATTAGTCCGGAGATTGCCATCGGAAGATACGGGTCCCGATCTACGGGAGGATACACGGAAATATATCGTCCCTAGCGTGATCCAAACACTACTAGTCAGGGGTGAATTGCCTTGACCAACTGTCCCGGGAGGTTAGTAGGACCGCTGGGAGCACGCTGGGTTCGTCATGAATTGCTCTACGGACGCTACAGGCATTCAAAGCCCACAACAGGATCTGCAGAACCGAGCAGAAATACAACGCGGTGAACTCGGAGCGGTCATCGCATCGTCGTCAGAACCCGCCACATGGCCCTAGGATGTGGTACTGTCGTGGGTGATTGCTCCATCACTATCATGCGAGTATATCCGTCTCGCAATGTGCCGTCTGTGTGTTCCTTGCGGGTCAATCGAGAGATATATTGGTTCATGATGTCGGTGCCGCGAGGTTTGGGGCCAGTGGTTTGGGGGAATCGGAAGTCTGGACCGTCCGCCATTCTCCATGCGGTGTCAGCGATCTCTGTGGTTTTGTCGACGAATCTTGGCTCGAGGTCTGTGAGTCCGTTGGTCGCAAGGCGGTCATGGAGGAGCAGGGATTCAAGGGCAGCGACCGACATTCCTTGGCCGTATACTGGATTGAAGTTGGCGATTGCATCGCCGATAACGATCAGGCCATCGGGGAATCGGTCAAGGGCTTCATAGCGGTGCCGCAGATTCGACGGGAACGGGTAGTGGGTGATCTCGCCAGATTTCCACTGATGGGTGTTGAGCAGCTGTTCTGCGTCGATCCCGGGGATTCGGGTTGCGAACGTTGTTAGGTCATCGGTTTCCGTCGGTGGATGGTTTCCATGCATGCCTCCGAAGATCGCTATCCAGCGATCGTTTTCGATGGGGAACATTCCGAAACCGTGCGTGTTGGGTGGCCCGGGTGGGATCAAGAATGCTCGGCGGTCATTGGGTGGTCGTTCGATGCGGGTGGTGTACGCCACATCGATATATACCTCATCGACGGGTGGTGACGGGTACCCGTGTCTCCCAATCACGTGGGTGTCCGGCTCGTCCGGCCGGTGGCATCGACGACGAGATCCGCGGTGAGTTCCTCGTCTCCGGTCGCTTTATTCGCGATGCCGACTCCCTTGACGGTCGTCGCCTTCTCATCGTCGAGGTACTCTTTAACTTGGCATCTTGATCGTAGACGAACACGATCGAGAGCAGTAACTTAGCGGCGCGCCAGATGTTCGTACAGCGGTCGTGTCGCGGCATACTGTGGTTCGCGATATGACCCATCTGCAAGGAACTCTCCTTCGGCATAGAAGTTGACATCACGAGCGCCATCGATTTCCAGACCGCCAGCCGAGAGCAAATCTTCTCGATATCCCGGGAATAGCTCTTCTAGCGTAGCTCTCCCGGCCTCAAGCATGACATGGATATGGCGACCGCGGCACTCCTCGCCGGGCAACTGGCACATTGGGTATGGGATCTCGGTCGAGTATCGTGACTGCATCACATGCACCGGCAAGCACACGGGCTGCTAACAAACCGGCCATACCAGCACCGATCACTACAGCGTGCCCACCACATTCGATTATCCGGTCACGGGTGTATTCCGGAACGGTGTCGAGCGTCATGCTATCCACGCCCTTCCTCCAACCGATGGACCAGGGTTGATCTGAGACAGCTTGGACAGCGGTTGTGTCTGAACTCTCTTGGCGTAGCCCGGATCTGAGTGTATTTCATTCCGGTGTTTGGCGTGAGTATCACAGCGAACGGACGTTTCATTTCGGTTGTGACGGTAGTGTTCCGCCCGTTCATGGGGGTCTACGGTTTGGCTTCGAACACGAGATTCAAGGATGTCTCGGCTGCTCTCCGGAACCGGGTAAATCCGCCGTCAGTAACAGCCTCTCGGATGCCATCCTCGCCTGCCTGTGCACCAAGTACCTGGTCGGCCTCTTGGTTGAGTGCACACGGGGTACAAATCAGTGTTGAGATCGAGTAACCCGCCCGACCCATCGGGTTGAGGTTGTCCGCAACGCGGTCATTGGCAAACAACTCGACGATCATCCACGTACCGTCGTCGGTGAGTGTCTCGCGGACATGCGTCGCTGCGCCCACCGGATCACCCATATCGTGGAAAGCGTCGAATGTCGCTACAAAATCGTAGCCAGTGCTGTTATAGGATTTGGCAGTCGCCACTTCAAAGTTCACACGGTCGGCGACGCCGGCGTCTTTGGCTCGCTCCCGCGCGGCCGCTATCGACGGTTCGTGGTAGTCGATACCGACAAATGTTGAATCAGGGTACGCTTGGGCCATCAAAATGGTCGAGGCGCCATGGCCACATCCAACGTCGGCAACACGCCCGCCGGATGCGAGTGTACTGTCCACTCCCTCAAGTGCGGGAATCCAGTTGTCGACGAGGTTTGCCGCGTACTGTGGCCGCCAGGCGTCCTCGATGGCATGGAAGAGGTCTGCGTCGTGTTCGTGCCAGCCAACACCTTCGCCCGTCCGGAAGGCCTCGGTGAGTTGTGACTCGATCTTGGCCGCCGATAGGGCGACCTGAAAGTTACCGACCATGAATGCTGGGCTTTGCTCGTCTGCCAGCACCGCGGCCTGCTCGGGGGTGAGACTGTAGCGGTCAGTTGGCGGGTCGTAGGTGACGTAGCCGCCGGCGGCTTGCGACCGGAGCCACTCGCGGATATACCGTTCTGCAGTGTTGGTTTCCGCGGCCAGTTCGGTCGACGTGAGCGGCCCGGTCTCAGCGAGCGTTTCATAGAGGCCGAGTTCGTCGCCGATAACGACTAGCGGTGCGTGCGCGGTTGCGCCAAAGTCTGTTAGAGCTGTCTGTACGAGTTGGTTCAGTTGTTCTTCGTCGAGTGACATGACTAGGTCTTTGATGACGGTGATGGTTTCTCGTGTTTGTTGGTCACGACGGTGTGGCCAGTTGATTCTTGCAACCCAATCTGACTCGTCTCATCGATTCTATTCGTGGGGTTGCTGTCTCTGTCATTGCTTTCGACCACCATGGTGTTCTGGGAGTTACATCGTTCACGGTGTCTTCGCTGTTCACGGTGTGAACAATCAACGGACGGTAACGCGTTTACACAGTGGTGGATAGACAGTGACTGAAATGGTGACTCAAGACAAGGTCGGCTTCCACCTACCTCCGCATCAACGTATACTCGCCTTATGCGCCTCCATCATTTCGGGTGTAGCTGAAGAGACAGAGTTGTTCCCTGTATCTCATCGACGGTTCAAAATGTGTCGGCGTTCATTCAAAGCGAGTCGTGTGAAGAACCCACGAACCTCAGTCTGCCTTCAGTGGTATCGACCCATAGGTTAATGCAGTGGTACTAGCGACCAATAGGCATGAACACTGTACTCGACGACATCGCGTTTCTCGCGAACTCGGAGAACCGCGTGGCGGTCTTACAGCTGCTCGTTGAGAAACCACTGAGTCACGATGAGATACGTGACCGGATCGATGCTTCTCGTGTAACAACAGCCCGTATTCTCCGTGAATTCGAGGAGCACTATTGGATTCGACGCTCGGGCCAGAAATGCACGATTACCCCAACAGGTGAATGGGTTTGTAACGAATTCACCAGTCTTATGGACGAGATGGCCGCGGAACGTCGTCTGCGGGAACCGTTGCAGTGGTTTCCCTCTGACTTGGCGACGTTCGACATCACACATCTCCGGGATGCCGAACTCATCGTTCTCGAGGAGAGCGACGCGACCGCCATCATCCGACGGATACTCGAATTTCGCCGTACCAGCGACCGGATTCGCGGCGTTACACGAATGGTCGCACCAGTGTTCATCGAAACCGACTGGAATTCTACCGTCCATGGTGATACACATCTCGAACAGGTGATCACACCCGACGTCCTCGCGACCATCCGAAACAATCCTACCGCCGCACAGCAGGTACGGGAGATGCTCGATGAACCACACGTGCACGTTTCTATCTCTGACGACATCCCGATTTCAGTGGGTATCTACGACGGCACGGTGGGCATTGACCTCACTGACGAACAGGGAGTCGTTAAAGGGGGCGTGGTAACTGACAATGAAACCATCCTTGAGTGGGCAGTCGATCTCTTCGATACCTGCCGTAGCGAGGCACAACCATTGGATTCTACCGATTTCACCGGAGCCCACTCGGAGGGTGTGCCTCAGGACTCGCCTCAAGAGAACCGCCGCCAACGAGACGGCCCAGTACAGTAATCCATGGAACACGCGGACCGGACTCAACTTCTGCCACCCGGAACCACTCCATTCTTTCGTCGCCCCATACCTCACGCGAAGGACATGGTGGTTGTGTTCACTCTGATACTACTGGTGCGTAGACGCCATTTTCGGAGATCTCGGTCTCGATTTCGCCATCAGCGGTGAACGTCTCAACTTCCGTCCAGTCATTGCCATCGTGTCGCCACAACCCAACCTCATCGGCATCAATGTCTGATTCGTTGTATTCGAGCGTGACAGTGACCGAATCATCCGCTACTTCTTCGATTTCGACGCCGTCGGCAACCGCTGAGGCATTCTCGGAGAAGCTTGGCAACTCGTCTTCTGGGGCGGCATCGATATTGATCGTCTCAACATCGAACTCAAACGCGACATTCGGCGCAATACCGAGTTGGGCCGCTGCCATCCCTCCAAAGGCCTCCTGTCCATAGACTTGCCATCCGTTATTTCCGCTGATGGAAGTGTTTTCTACCTCGAGTCCGCTGGTACTCAGCGATACGCCATCTCCACCGTTGTTTTCAATGACTGAACCCCGGAATGTTGCGTGACTGTCAATACTACTGACTCCGTCGCCGCCGTTGCCTGCTATATAGACATTTTCAAGATTAGCGTTTGACTCCGTTCCCAGAATCATTCCGGTACCTGTATTGTTTGTCACGCTCACACTGCCGCCCTCTAGCTGTGTGGGATCGGAGAACGATATCCCTTCCTCGCCGTTTTCTGAGACCGTGACACCATCAATTATTATTTCGCCAGAATCGTACCCACTAATTCCGCTTCCGTCATTCTGGCTGGCCGTCACCTCTCGTAGAACTTGTATTCCGCCTTCAAACGCATCGATTCCATCATCGCCATTTTGGTTTGCCATGACCCCTTCAAGATGAGCGGAAGCATACCCGGCAATGACAATACCGGATCCCTCATTTTCATTTGCCTCAACGTTCTCAATGACCGCTTCTTCCTGACCAGTCATCGTCTGACTGCCTACTTTGATACCTGAATTCCAGTCTTCGACGCGGAGATTCTCGATAGTCACATTCTCGGGAGCAGTGAATTCATCCTCCTCGTCACTACGCACCAGTACACCAGTGGTATCTTCGCTGCCAATGCCTTCAATGAGGTTGTCATTTCCGTCAAAAATCACATCACTGGCCACTATCTCTATACACACGTCGTCGTCCCGGTCTTCAAGGTCTGTCGTAAGTTCGTACACTCCAGCTTCATCGATTATTGTACAGTCATCTATCTGGGTTTCCAGCTGAGATGTCGGTGTCTGCGTTGGTGTTGGTGTCGGTGTCTGCGTTGGGGTGTCTGTCGGTGTTGGTGTCGGTGTGTTGGTCGGGGTGGGTGATGTTTCCGAGGTTGGGGTGTCTGTCGGTGTTGGTGTTGGTGTCGGGGAGGAAGTTGCCGTCTGCGTTCCAGTGGGTGGTCCACTGGCCCCGTTGCCGCCGGTGAAGCCTGGAGGGGATGATTCTGTTGTGGTCGGTGACGTCGTCGATTGAGACGTTTCAGTCGTCGTGTGTGGGGAATCACGCGGAGTCTCTGTTAGTGTCTGTGTTGAGTTGGCAGTTTCTGTGGGTGTATCAGTTGTCTCTTCTGCTGGGAGAAAGTCCGAGTCGTCGTCTGCGAGGGGTGTCCCGCAGCCTGCAAGGGTGACAACCAAACAGAGGACAACCACGGTCTGGATATTCGACATATACCCAAATGACAGGCAATCAATAAATGAGTAAACACCATTTGATTTGCCTTTATCAGAGGTATACTTGTGATATGTGTTTCTGTAATTCACGATTTCGTGTTATCCATAGCAGGTTGATTGTGCACGAAACATTGCGGGACCTACAGCGTGCATCATCCCGGGGACGTTGAGCGTCAGACGTATTCAGGCCACGTATTCGCGGCATTTCGAGAACGGAATCAATTGCGTCAATAAGCAGTCTAGATTGATCAGTCGTTAAACCACGCTTCCGTGTACGGACACTTCCAAGCGATGGTGCAGTTACTCCGTGAGTCGCTGTGACTCCAGCAATTGTCCGTCACTGAGGCTCTCTGCTACAGTGTGGTGGGCTTCCGGACTACCCTTTACCCACGTCTGGCGTTGCTATTCGTGGGTATTTTTCCAGGTGACAGTTCGCCCCCATGTGGTCGCTTTCCCCCAAAGCCCGGATCGCATACACTCCAGTTCGACGATTTGGGAGTTGTCAACGAATAAGTTGATTTCGGGGCCGAAGTTCTTGATGTACCATTCGAACATTTCCGGGCCTGGGGCCTCGAAGACGAGGTTTTCGATGCCGAGTTCGTTTGCGATCTGATATGCAACGTCAGTCCGCCACTCAGTCACTTCTTCGGTAATCCCTTCGGCTTCGACCATCAGGAGGTCAGCGCCCGCCTCCAGGTGCCGACGGCCTTCTTCGATGGCCTGTTCGGGATCCTGTTGGCCTTGCTCTTCGAGGATCTCCGGATCAGTTGCCCCACCGGCGCCAAACTGAACGTTGATCTCGGGTTTGGGCGCTATTTCGTAGCTATCTGTAATGGCCTCTGTCAGCCGGACCATATCGTCAATTCCGATAGCGAGGAATCCACTTGATAGCTCGACGATGTCGAACCCGAGTCGTTCGGCTTCGTCGACGTATTGCATGACTTTATCGTTGTCACGGATGAGGACGTTCTCGATGTATCCGCCGGTGGAGACCTTGACATCGTACTCGTGGCAGACTTCAATTAATTCAGTGACTGCCTCCTCCGGCATCAACGCGAACGAGCCTCCACTAAACTTGTAGATATCCACGTATTGGCCCATTGTCTCCATGATATCACGGAGTTCGCGAGGCCCCATAGGGTCGTAATACGGCCCGCGGATTTCCGTGATTCCCGTACTGCGAGGCTTTTCCTCCCGCTCGTTGAGATGGAGAAACTCGAAGGTACGCTCAACCATAGTCCGTCCAGTACTTCAATCGCTGCGCACTTAGGCAACAGGTCCGACCCTCCCACCAACCGCTGGCACACGGCCCACACGCGGGGTCATTCCGCGAGTAGAGTGATGAGATCATCGACGACGTGATCTTCGAGGTTGCGGACAGTCTGCACGACAGCGTCTCGGCGATCCGCATCAAACCGGGTGCTGGCGGTATCGTGGAACTTTGTCTCAATACGATCCCAATCCATCGAGTTTGTGGGATGGCCTTCAAAGGCGTCTTTCTCGACGACGTGCGTGGTACCGTCTTCGAGTTCGACCGTTACGCGGGCCGGCATCTCACCGGCTTCGAATCGTTCCGTGAAGGCCTCATTTTCTTCGACGGTAACGTGCCGGAGCAGATATTGTACGTCATCCCGCGTGATGCGATCAGGGGCGTACTGGGCATTCCCCATCTCCCAGTCGAGTAGTGCAGCCGCTAGCATGTATGGCAGTGAATGGTCGGCTTCCGCCTTCGTTTCGACGGTGTGTCGGTCACCTTCGCCGCCACCGATGATGAGTTTCGCCCCGGCAAACGTCTCGAGATGGATGAGTTCAACTCTACTGCCATCGAGGTCCGCCTGTTCGGCCAGCTCAATGACGCCCTCGACGGCGGACTGTGCGTACGTCTCGGCGACGTACCGTTTCGTCATCACATCGTGGACGCGGGGACACCCCACGTCGAGGTCCACCGTGAATTCACCGCTGATCACCTGCTTCCAGCCCTTCTGTCCGTCGAATAGGTTCATCGGGCCCTCCATTCCGTCCTGCGCTAACAGCGCTGCATACACGGCGTTGCGGGCTGCGTTCGCCGCGGCGATTCCCTTCCATTCGTTGATCCCGCCGGTCCTGGTCACCCGGAGTGCGTTGTGGGCTGTTCCAGCGATCCCGATAGCGTGTCGCGTCGTTTCGACGTCGAGATCAAGGAGTTTGGCAACCCCGCACGTCGCCGAGATCACTGTATGTGTCACGTGATCCCAGCCTTTGTCCCGAACCGGTGCGTTCCACGCAAGTTCACCCTGTACTTCATACGCCACCCCGACACCCTCCAAGAGGTCTTCTCCAGAGGCGTCGACATACTCAGCGGCGGCGATAACGGCCCCGATATTGTCACTTGGATGGGGTGTCTCGCCAGGCGCGAGGAATGAATCCATGAAATCGAGATACCGAGTCAACGCCGTATTATGCATGGCTGCGCCAACCGGCGATGCCGTTACACTACGGCCCCACAGCGTACAGTCACCACCAGGATTCGCTCGCTGGACCGTCTGGAGGACCACATCGACCGGCGCATGGCCAACTGCATCAATCCCGATCCCGATTGAATCCACCACTCGCTTTTTCAATTCCTCCTGTGTATCCGCTGTGAACCCATCAATAGACACGTCTTGCACAAAGCGAGCCAGTTCCTCAGTCGTCGTCATACCACACAATACAGCCGCCCGCGGGAAACCCTCTTTGTCGAAGCACACCTCCTCAGCTGCGACACCGAATACGACACGATCAGACAGAACAGCACACGGCTCATACACCCACGTATCTCGAACCTCCCTGCGCTGACATGACCCATTCATTACGCGGCTGGGTGAGCGCTCACCGGCACATACGTCTCACAGTCAGACATTGCTGTAAACCCATCTGGCGCACAGCACACTGGGCTCTTTGTGTGGGCGTTTTGTAGTATGGGGATGTACACTTGGCGTGACAAGTGCTCGATTCGACGGGCTCATTGAGGAGCCACGACGGAACGCTGTGTATGGATGGCTGGTAGTGGCGATGTTGGCTAGTCTGGCGATCCGGGAAGGTCTCTCGGCATCGTACCGGTGGTTTTTCTTTACAACGATTGCGCTTGCACTGATGGTTGCCCCGGCAGCGGCGTTGCTGGATCCGTACGCATTGCCGCCATGGGAGTTACTGGCATTGACGGCAATACCGGTCGTCGATGCCGTCATCCTCAATGAAACCGTTATCTCCCCGATTGCTGTGTATCTTGCTGTCGCAGCTGTCGCGCTCATAGTGGCTGTCGACGTCCATCAATTCACGGCAGTCCGGATGAATCGGTGGTTCGCAGTGACACTCGTTGTCATCGCTACACTCGCAGTGGGCGCCATCTGGAATATCGTCCAGTGGATCGCCGACGTGTGGCTTGGAACGAGCTATCTCATCGGTGAGCGAAGCCAGGATACCGCGAATTTCGCGATGATGATCGACTTCGTCTATGCTACACTAGCCGGCTTCTTAGCGGGCATCCTATTTACCGGCTACCTCCGGTACCGGTCGCTCACGCTGTCGACAGAGTCAGCTACCCAGCCAGTGACGCCGAGGTCAGACCCGGATCTGGAGCCGATACCTTCGTTCGTGAAAGGACGATTTGACATCTCCGAGGATCACGTCAGATGGTTCTCGTGGGCTGTACAACTTGGGCTTGGTAGCCTGCTTCTCTACGGCTTCATCACCCGCGATGTCCCAACAATCACGAATGCCGGGCTCGCACTCACGGTGACATTCCTCCCGGCGGTCCTCGAACGGAATCATCGGATTCCGATTGAGCCTGAACTCGTCATCTGGCTCGCTGCAGCCGCATTCCTCCACACACTCGGCTCTGCTGGCCTGTATGCAACCCTCGAGCAGTGGGACACCCTCACCCATGTCGTCTCCTCGTCGCTGGTTGCTGCAGCCGGGTACACCGTCGTCCGAGCAATCGATCTCCACTCCGATAACGTCCATCTGCCTTCAAAGACAATGGTTGCGTTCATCGTCCTATTCGTGCTGGCCGTCGGTGTCATATGGGAACTGGTCGAGTTCTCCGTCGACTTCGCCGCACAACACTTTGGATTCGATGCCGCACTCGCCCAACACGGTGTTGACGATACCGTCGGTGACCTATTATTCAATAGTCTCGGTGGCATCATCGCCGCGATCCTGGGTGCTGCCTACTTAACGAATGCCTCCCGTCAACTCGCCGAACGACTCGATACCTAACAGACCCGACCTCAATGGGAGTAAGGATTTATCCTAGCGTGTATCCGCTATCACAATCATTATCTGGGCACGTGCGAGTACGGTCACTGGGTCACTGGATTCGATCGGACTGAGTGTCACATGGTCGTTCTGGACTGTAATCTGTCGCTGGTGTGGCTGGTCTCTCTTTTGCCTGAAGGCATTCGCCGCCCCCGGTGCAAGCTGTGAGCGGTTTGATACTGAGGTCCCGGTATTGTATTGAGGACTGCTCAATGACAGCGAATAATTTTCTATTCCAAAAAAATATTGATAGTTTACTTTAGATTCGAAGTATACTTCGGTAGTGACTTACTCGTCGCGCTGGAAGTGGTGGTATGCGTGACCTTGATGAAATGGATATGGCGATTTTGACGCAGTTACTTGCTGATGGTCGCCGCCCGTTTAGCACCATCGGTGAGGAGGTCAACCTATCGGGGCCGGCAGTCTCCGATCGGGTCTCACAACTTCTCGATGCTGGTGTCATTAATCGCTTTACTGTGGATATCGACCGGTCCCAACTCCGGGCTGGCATCCCCGTGTTCGTCCAAGTCGCCGTCAGCTCGGAGAATCTCGACGGGCTGCGTGACCAGCTCCGGGAGGCCGACGGTGTCGAACATGTGTTTGTGACTGCTGGTGGTGATCTCTGGTTTTTCGCTCGTGCCCAACGCCAGAATGTTCGTCAATGGCTGGATGGCCTTTTAGCAGGGGTCGATACAGGTGCGTATTCGGTGACATTAATCGATGAGGTGGCATGGCAGCCATCACTTGGGGGCGCCGAGTTCGCCTTAACGTGTGCAGAATGTTCGAATACTGTGGACAGCGAGGGTGTCTCTACCAGTCTGGATGGAGAGATGTACCACTTCTGTTGCTCTTCGTGTCAAACACGGTTCGAAGAGCGATACGATGAACTGGCAGCAGGTGCGTGAAACTTTGGAATACAAAGTTGACACACGAGTGTGATTTGGGTTATTATGCGTAAAGTGGGTAAGGGAGCCAGGCGTATCTTACAATAATGAGTCCGCAGACAACACAGCTCGAAATCCGCGGGATGAGCTGTGCCAACTGTTCACAAGCGATCACAGATGCCCTAGACTCACTCGACGGCGTCACAGAAGCGAGCATCAACTTCGCGACCGATGAGGGGACTGTCAAATACGACCCTTCACGCGTATCGATAGCTGAAATCTACGCTGCAATTGACGACGCTGGGTATCAGCCTGCCCAGGCTACGGCCTCAATCGGGATCGCGGATATGACGTGTGCGAACTGTGCGGAAACGACCGAATCTGCGCTCGATAGGATTCCCGGAGTCATTCGAGCCGAGGTCAACTATGCAACCGATGAAGCTCATGTTACCTATAATCCAGCGGCGGTTGCACCGCAGGCATTGTATGACGCCGTCGAAGACGCCGGCTACACCCCCGTTCGTGCCCGAGCGGGAAGCGGGGAGACCGACTCGAATCGACGGGAGGCGGTCCGGGCGGCAGACATCCGTCGTCAATGTCGATTAACCCTGTTTGGTGCCGCGTTATCAGCGCCATTTGTCGTGTTTCTGCTTGACACGTATCTCCTGGGAGGTGCGGTCGTTCCGGCGACGATACGCGGGGTTGACATCGGGTGGCTCGAGTTCCTGTTAGCGACGCCTGTCCAGGTCGTCTTAGGCTGGCAGTTTTACAAAAATGCGTACACGGCAGTCCTCAAGAACAGGCGAGCCAATATGGACGTCCTCATCGCGCTGGGCTCCTCGACGGCATACCTCTATAGTGTCGTGGTTCTCTTCGGCCTCATTGCGGGCGGCCTGTATTTTGACACAGCGGCGCTCATCCTGGTGTTCATCACGCTCGGGAACTATCTCGAAGCGCGATCGAAAGGCCAGGCAAGTGACGCCCTCCGGACACTCCTGGAGTTGGAAGCCGAGACGGCGACGGTGCTTGATGCCGACGGGAACGAACAGGAGGTCCCGCGCGAGGAAGTTGCGGTTGGTGATCGATTGAAGGTCCGACCGGGTGAGCAAATCCCGACCGATGGTATCGTGGTCGATGGACAGTCCGCCGTCGATGAGTCAATGATCACCGGTGAATCCGTCCCCGTCGAAAAGACGGTCGGTGACGAGGTCGTCGGCTCAACCATTAACGAAAACGGGGTCTTGGTCGTCGAGGCGACACAAGTCGGTGCCGATACGGCATTACAGCAGATTGTCCAGACGGTCAAAGAGGCCCAATCCCGTCAACCGGATATCCAGAATGTCGCCGACCGGATCTCAGCGTACTTCGTTCCCGCTGTCATCGCCAATGCAATCCTGTGGGGACTCATGTGGTATATCTTCCCCGCCGGATTGGCCGGATTCGTTGACTGGCTTCCACTGTGGAATCTAGTCGCCGGTGGCCCAACACCAGCCGGCGGCGCGGTCTCTGTCGTCGAGTTCACTGTGATCGTGTTTGCATCCGCTGTCCTCATCGCCTGTCCGTGCGCCCTCGGGTTGGCAACCCCGGCTGCGACCATGGTCGGGACGACCATCGGTGCCCAAAACGGGACCCTGTTCAAGGGCGGTGACATCCTCGAACGCGTAAGGGATGTCGACACCGTGGTTTTTGATAAAACCGGGACCCTCACCGAGGGCGCTATGGAACTCACCGACGTGCGTGTCGTTGATGAGACGGCCCGATCCGTCACGGATGGTGGAGACACGGTCGTCGATGGGGGTGAGGTTGCTGTCAGCGACCGGGTATCGGAAGAGACTGTCCTGCAGGTGGCGGCCGCCGCTGAACAGGGAAGTGATCACCCGCTTGCCCGCGCGATCGTGAACGGCGCTTCCGATCGTGGCCTGGCTCTCAAAGAGCCTGAGGCGTTCGAAAACGTCCCTGGGCATGGTATTGAGGCCGTCATCGATGGCCAGACGGTACTGGTTGGGAACCGGAAGTTACTCCGCGAGCACGACATCGATCTGTCGCCGGCCGAAGCCGCCATGGAACACTTCGAATCGGCGGGGAAAACTGCGATGCTTGTCGCGGTTGCTGGAAACGTCATCGGTGTTGTCGCGGCTGCGGATACCGTGAAGGATTCTGCAGCAGAGGCCGTTGCAACACTGCAGACTCGGGGGCTCGATGTAATGATGTTGACCGGCGATAACGCACGGACAGCGCGCGCAGTCGCTCAACAAGTCGGGATTGATCCAGCGGACGTCCGAGCTGACGTCCTTCCCGACGAGAAGGCCGCAGCCGTCGATGACATACAGGATGATGGCCGACAGGTCATGATGGTCGGGGACGGCATCAATGATGCACCTGCGCTGGCTGCCGCACACGTCGGGACAGCAATAGGGAGCGGCACAGATGTCGCCATCGAGGCGGCTGATGTAACGTTGATGCGTGATGACCCCCGTGATGTGGTGCAAGCTATCCGGATTTCAGATGCGACTCTCCAGAAGATTAAACAAAACCTCGTGTGGGCGCTGGGCTATAACACTACGTTGATTCCACTGGCCTCACTCGGCCTGTTGCAACCGGTGCTCGCGGCCGCAGCAATGGCCATTTCCTCCGTCTCAGTCCTCACGAACAGCCTCCTCTTCCGCCGATACACGCCTGACCACGACTATACCCTCTTCAGAGCATTCAACCGGTAACCCCCGGAGCCGCTCCCCTCCTTCACCTTTTACCGGCGACTACTGCACACGCTGTCAGTATCGATCGATGCAGCGGATAATTGCGTATCCAGATGATCTCTCCGCGATCTATGGGCGGGCACCTTATTGGGGGGTGGCTTGCGTCTTGTGGTGCTTCGTGGGATTGTTTGATCGTCTTGGAGTGTTCAATTCAATAACCGGAGACCGCAGTGCTCTCCTCTCGTCGTCGGAATTACCCCGACAGCAGCTAGGTGGGGCTTCAGACTCTGGACCGGACAGGCTAACAAGGGAACAGCGAGTGGTCTAGGTATGGCGGCGATTGAGATTGCGGGGCTGACCAAGGACTATGGTGATGTTTTGGCGGTGGATGATCTCTCGTTCAGTGTCGAGACCGGTGAGGTATTCGGGTATCTTGGGCCAAATGGCGCGGGAAAAACGACAACTATCCGGATGCTGCTCGGCTTCATCGCCCCGACAGCCGGAACAGCGCACGTCCTGGGGAGCGACATCACGAATCAGAAGGCACTCATCGAGGCAAAACGACGGATTGGCTACCTGCCTGATACGCCCGCGTTTGACGACGAGGCCACCGGCCGGGAGATTCTTGCTCTCCATGGTGCCGTGAAAGGCGATGCCCGTCGGAAGGAACTCTTGACGGTCTTCGATGCTCCCGTGGACCGACCGATCCGTGAGTATTCCCATGGGAACGTCCAGAAGCTTGGTCTCGTGACGACGTTCATGCACGACCCAGAGCTTGTTATTCTCGACGAACCCACTGGTGGCCTCGATCCATTGATGAAACAGCGGTTCGCCGATTTCCTTCGCCAAGAAGCCGATCGTGGAACAACCGTGTTTTTCTCCTCTCATATTTTGGGGGAAGTCCGGCGGCTCTGTGACCGCGTCGGGATTCTCCGCGACGGTCACCTGGTCACCATCGAATCAATCGATATCCTTCTCGAGCGCAGTGGCAAAGTCATCCGAATTGACAGTGCGACACCCATCTCGAAAGCTGTCCTCGATATCGACGGCGTCCACGATCTCAAAACGAGCCTCGAACGCAATGACGGGGATGAGTCATCGAGTTTCACCGAGTGCGCGTTCACCTACACCGGCGATATCAACCCCTTACTGGATCGCCTCGCCGCCCACGATCTCGTGGATGTCTCTATCGAAGAGGCTCCGCTCGAAGATGTCTTCCTCCGGTTTTACGGGGGTGACGCTGATGTTTGAATTTACCGGATACGAAGCGCGGAAACGCATCAACGGAAGTGTGTATCTCTCGGTTGGCTTGGCGATCCTGGCCGCCGCCGCTGTCTGGGCGTATCCGTCCTTCAGTGACGCGCTCGATATGGATCAGCTTTTGGAGGCATATCCGGAGCCACTCATCCAGGCGTTTAATATCCAGTCGATGGCGTCATTGGAGGGCTTTCTCGCCGTCGAACTGTACATGTTCGGCTGGGTCATCCTCCTTGGCTTATACTTTGCTTATAGTGCCGCGGGGCTCATTGCTGACGATGTCGACCGCGGCCGGATGGATACTCTCTTGGCAATGCCGGTTTCTCGTCGACGGCTTACCGCGGAGAAATTCATCGCGCTCGGCGTCCCGATTGTCGCGGTGAACGTCTTAACTCCCATCGTAGTGATTATCGGCGCTCGATTTATCGGAGAATCGCTGTCTGTCGTTGATCTGCTTGCCCTCCATGTTCTTTCGGTTCCTTACCTCTGTGCGTGTGCAGCGATCGGATTATTTGCCTCTGTTGGCTTCTCTCGCGCTAGCGTGGCTCAACGCGTGGCGTTGGGGCTGACGTTCGCGTTGTATTTGGTTGAGTCATTATTTCGCGGGACGGACTACGAACCAATTGGCTGGATTGCCCCGATGCGATACTTCGACCCAAATGAGGTTCTGTTGGAGGGGGTATACGATCTCGGTGGGGCAGCGATATTGATTGGGATGACGCTCGTCCTCCTGATGGCCAGTCAACTGTGGTTCACCAAAAAAGATATCTGAGGAATTCACCGCGGGTGCGACCCGACGCGGATATTCACTGGATGGCAGCGTTTGTATTTTGCGTTCGATGACGCTTACCTCTCCACTTCATCCATGCTACCCTCGAAGACCTTATTGGTCACATAGCAGCTCATCGTCAACGCAAGCCGCTCGTTATCCGGGCGAACAGGTATCGATCCCGATGAGGGTGTTCAGGGGACACCGTTGGATGACGGCCGTGGCCAGAAGATCGCTGCCAGCGATAAACGTCAGTGACCCGAGCGAGGAATCCCGATATCGATAGCCGACCGTGAGGAGGATGATGGCGAGGATGATTCGACCACTTCGATCGAAGCCACCGACGTTTCGATCCATATCATATCTAACGGCTGACGCTCCCTAACTTTGTGGTCGCCTCAGGCCGAACACGGTTGTTCGATGACGGTTCGGTTCCATGGCTCGTCATATTCGCCATCTATTGGGCTCGTCTGGATGACTTGGTGGACGGTAATGTGCTCGACAGCCACGTCGTGGATTTGGGTTGCTTGGCGACACGTCCAGGATGCGTATGCTTCAGCGACAGCATCACTGGTGTCTGATTGTCCGGAATACTGGACGGTTTCCATGAATTTCCGGTGGCGGAAGGTCGGATATTCTGCACTCGGGTCGGGCGGTCGATCGAACGTAACCGTCGTATTGCTGAACGCATCGACAAGTGTTCCGTCGGCCAGTTCAGCTTCGACAACGTACCAACTGTACGCCTCCGATGGATTCGGCGCATACAAGCCCCAGTCTTGCTGGTCGAGAGCGCTATAATCTATTTCATCAGGGACCTCAATCACGGTCACTGACGCTGTCGTGAAAAGGACTATCCAGATGAGGACCAGTACCGCAACGACCGTCCCGAGTGAGCGGCCGTATTCGACGATGAACTCTGCCAGCGACTGGTTTGTGGTGCGGAGCCAGGTAAGCAGCCGACGTTCTATGGGCGGCTGGGCCAACGGGCCACCCGCGCGGGCAGTTGGGAGGGCTTCATGGATGCGGGGAGGTATTCGACGTGCTGCTGCGTCCCAGAAAGGAGCGGTGAGAAATGGAATGACTGATGCCACGAGTACGAAGGGGAAGAGTCCGACTGCTAATGTCAGAAACATCCCGATGAATGCACCGGCATAGATGACAGCGAATAGGGCACGAAGCCGGCCTGTAGTCAGGAGTAAGAAGAGCGGAGAACCGACAAGCAGCCCGATCCACATCCAGTTGAGGGCTTCAAGGAGAACCGGGTATTCAACGAGGTACGACCCAAGGAAGACGGTCATGACATCGTTGCTGAGGGCAATCTGGAGTCCATCGCCGTTATACCAGGTAGTACCAGCGTGTTTTTGTGCCGCGTTCGACGTGAACACCGCGATCGGTTGAATGAGGAGCGCAGCCGTCGCTATGCTCGCGACAGATCGCCGAGCGCTACCACGTCGAATCGCGTCGATGGACCACCGCTCACCAAGTGGAGTAAGGACCGCCACGAACAAGATGACTCGGAGAAGGCGGTCGCCGCCGTTCAAGACTGCTGGATTCCGTGCCTGCAGCGATATTAAAAATACGAGGGAGAGGAGGGCAGCCAGCCGTGTTCGATACCCGACGAGTACGGCGATAGCGAACCCGGCAGCTATCAAAAACAGGAGACCTTGGACCCAGACGTCGCCGAAGAGGCCGTGGAGAGAGTACCCGGGGAACGACCCCCACATCGCTTCGTGGGCGGACCGTGGGTACATCCCATCATCGGTATAGAAGACGTCAAGATAGAACGAGCGATGAACAAGATCGATTACGAGAATCGTTCCAAGGAGGATGCGGAGCGCCGCGAGTGCGCGGGTATCAACGACGAACCGACGGCGAATCCACTCACGTAGCCAGGAAACGGGGTCTGTTCTGAGTTGCCTGACTGCTGAAGGTGTCTGCTTAGTGGTGGTCTCCGGCCGTTCGCCCATGGTCTTTTCCCGTCGTCGGACTCCTCCATCAGTGAGACACCTACTACCGGTGTCTGAACTGGTACTGGGGGATGGGGCCACCCGATGAGGTGGTGGCTCTGTGGAGGGCGTCCAAGTGGTATCTCCAGGTATTGGAAACCACGAGGTAAGCTTTGTGGAATACTAGGCAATCCTTACACCATATCGCTGCTTGGTCCCCGTCGTTGTACTCTTTGTATACTTGGTCTTGTGAGGCCTGCTGCCCTCTTGTGGCTGGTGTTGTCTAGCCACCGGTTTTGGTTCGGCGTAGTGGTGTGGAGATGTGGATGGGTCTTGGCCCTGGGGTTCGGTGAGTTGTCGGTCAATACTTACCCGGCCGGAGGTCCAATCGTGAGTTGAGTGACTCGTGATGACGACGCCAGAGGATGATCCGGATCAACATCCGACGCGGACTGAGGAGGAGGCGAAAGATGAGGCGAAGGTCGTGGCAAAAGGCGGCGTCAGAATAGCGGCTGTCTCTATCTTTGCGACGCTTCTCACCGTCATCGGACTCTTGCAGGCAAGTGGCCTCATCGATTTATTTCCATTCGGGGAAGGTTGGACCCTCCAGTGGCTCGTTTTTGTCGTAATTGCGGTGTTTATCGTTGCTCTCGAACTGTGGAGCTGGAGTAACCGCCGATAATAGATGAGCCAGGAAGCGGGTTCCAGATATTGGTTACCTTAACCGTCACCACGTTATTTTCCGGGCGTTGGAGCCGGGTCGGTGTCTCACGACATGGTTCAATGAGGAATTGGAGATATTCTATGGCTTGATGAGTCTTGAGCGTGCGGGCTAATCGCTTGATTGATGGGGCGTTCCACTCGTTGTGGGCGCGGTATCGTGGTCTGGATTAGTGGTGTTGGTTGAGGACGGGAGTTTGGCATGGAGCCGGTGGAGTTGACTGGTGATATCGTCTCGGAGAGATGTATTGTCGGGGGCTCGAAAGAGCGCGATCAGTGACCACATCGTACAAGCGGCAAATGCACCGAAGGCGGAAAATCGCATCCCGAGGGTAAAAAACGTGAATGCGTACGCGCCACCGATGAGCATGGATGGAATACTGGTTGCTCTGGGGACGCGGGCGGCGGCATCTCGTAGCGTGGGGTACAAGAAGAATACGGAGAGCATACTTCCACAAAGGAAGACAAAATCTTGCCAAATCATTGGTGTTTCTCCCAGTATAATGTCCTTTCGAGTGGCCGTATATCGTACACATCGCTTACTTTGAGTCGGTCTATAAGTAAGAATCGATTATTGATGGTAGTTGACAAATTGACGGTTAGATATACTTACATAACGCCCGATGTGGCGTGGGTCTTTCCAGACGCCCAAAGCAGACTCCTGCCCTTGGATAAAGACTATCATAATAAGCTATTCACTGGCCTTACCTGCGGATGAATCGGATAACCACTTGATCAGGAACGATTCGAGTACGCGCATCCAGTATCATGGCGTCGACGATGAATGAATCCGATGTCACGGTATATCTAGCTTCGAAGACCATCCGCGTCTTCGAACCAGCAGGTGGCTGCAGCCAGCCATGCCACGTTTAGGGCTTACTGCGATGGCATGACGATGATATCTCAGGTGTGGAACGCAGCACACTGCCCGCCCGCTATTAGTTCTCAGCGACGCGTCGGCTACCTATCACGTCCCTCACGACAACTACAAGATGGACCGGTCGGCGGAATGGCCTGCCGGGGTCATTTCACCGAGTGGTTGAGGGTAGTTGTCCTGTTTTGCGGTCGCTCAGAATCGTGGTCATGACGGTCAGGATACACCTACCGGACGAGCCGAGTGAGGCCGCCTCTCGACGGTGCGTGACGTCTTCTCATGTTCAACGACGTGGATTGGTTGGGTGTGGCCGCTTGGTTTCGGGGACTATTTCAAGGCGAGCGGGCGGGAGGTCTTCGCTTGAGGCAGCTGCCCCTAATTCAACCGTGATGTCGTAGGTTCCGGCGGGCGGGTTCGGAACTTCATCGACATTGACAATGAGTTCGTCACCCGCTTCAATATCTCTGGATGAGGTAAGCCTGACGAGGAGTTGTTCTGAGCCGGCAAATACATTTGCGACTTCTGCGGGATGTGTGGCTTTTCCGGCCCGTTGGAAGTGGGCTTGAACATCGCCTGAATCGATATCAGCGAATGAAATAGCGGGTGACGCAGGTCGGACGACGACATCTTTCACATCGGGGACAGTCCGCTCAGGGGTGACCGTGACGACATAGGTTGCGATGGCTTCAGGATACGGCGGATGAGCTTCAACAGTGACGACATCGGCAGCTCTTCCGCTTGCTAACATGAACGCAGCAGCGCCAACAATCCCGAGGAGCGGCAGCCCCACGCCAAGAATCCCGAGTAAGGTAAACCAGGAGTGATCGGGAAGCAGGGTATCCAGGAATGTTCCATCGGATTCGTTATCAACGGTTGTCGGGGTGGGTGAACTCTCACCGGGTCCGGGTTGGCTAGGGGTTGGCGTTCCTGTCGGCTGTGGTGTCGGTGTCGCCGTCGGTGTCGCCGTCGGTGTCGCCGTCGGTGTCGCCGTTGGAGTCGGCGTGTTGTCCGACGGGGGTACAATAATGCCCGGTGACGGTGTGGGCGTTGCGGATTGGGCTTCAATGCTCAGGGTCGCAGGTGTGCTATCGGTGGTTGCTGGTGTGTTGATCCATAATTCGACGTCGTAGTCTCCTGCCGATTCTGGATTCCTCGCGCCGGTGAATACAAGGACGATTTCATCGTTGGCGTTGACTTGATAATTGCCACCGAATTCGAGTGTGAGCGTTTGTGGGTCGGTGGTGTCGGAGAATGACTCGAAGTCATCTCTGATATTGACATCGGTGCCAGTGCCTGTATTGTTGCCTCCTCGGTCGATACCGACCGTTTGGATATTGTTCTCAGTGACTTCTTGCACGGATGTTGCGTCGTATTCAATCGCGATACCTGTCAGATTCGACCCGGCCTCTACATCGACGGTCATTCGCGCGGTGTGCTCGGCGGATGCATTCGCCTCGGATGGGTCTGCGGCTATGTAGCCGTTTGTTACGGAATGACCGATCCCGGCAGCGACTAATGCAACCCCAATGACGACAAGCCCAACGATGACGGCCCACCGCTTCATGACAATTAGGTGCAAAACCAGCCCTCCATAAAATTATGACCAACCTACGCCCACACACTCCCACTTCGCCCACCACGTGTACCGCTGAGAGACTCTATGCAATGTCACCCTGCACGGACGAATTGTGACCGCCGGGGGAACCAATGCCCACTGAGACGACGACGTAATTTCTGGACCACCGACCAGCGCTACCGGTATTCTCCCGCAAGTTGCACATTTCTCCGCGATCTCGTTCCGAATCACCGAGGAGCATCCCGGGGAACGGGGACGTAGTTTGCCGGCAGATGACCTGATATGGACTGGAATTTTCCCGACCGATTTGGCGTGGCACCTCGCTGCTGGACATCCATAGCATCCATTCATTCTCGACTGATTCAAGGGGTCCCAGTGATCCTCTCCTTGACCAGCACCGGAGTCTGACTGGATGTTCACTCTCACCGTCTCGTATGCTCTGTTTGGTTTGTCTCTCCACGGGGATGGATCTCTCCGGATGTCGTGATTTGCGTAGAGCCGGGAAGAACGGGGGGTGACTTCGCCTGGCTGGGCGGTAAGGCAATGTTTCGCGATGGCCCTCAGAATTTAAGAGTAGGCCTGCATCTCTGTAGTGCAAGCATTCAGGACGGGATTCTATGAACGGTGTATGCTGTTTAATCGCCGCGATACGTACGTATTCACGGGTTCATCATCTCGGTTGGCAGCATCGATGCCAACCGTACCCAAGGTGTCCAATGTATGACTCCAGACCATGACAGCGACCGGGATCAAGGAGGACAGCGTACCCACCAGCAACGGGGCAATGTCGAAGCCGGCTGGCAACACACCATTCGAGATCAGGGAAACCAGCCGCTCTCTCGACAGCACGGTGGGGCGCAGCCACGAGACAAGGGTCAGGCTGGTGGACACCACAGTCAATCAGACAATCAGTTCGGCGGGCAACGTGTTCAGGATATTACGGATCGAAGCCACCCGTCTCAACGACCGCAGTCAACGACTCCCAATGCTGATACCCAGCCGACCACCGGGGACGTCGCCGGGACCATCGACACCCCCGCTCAGAGTGAAGGACAACAACTACCCCCTGCCCAGCAATCGACCGTCGACCAGCAGGCCACCGAACAGCCTCGTTCTACTCCGCAGGACACCGCCCAATCACGACCAGGTATCCACTCGCCGGCACCTGCACAACCGTCACAGCAGGAACGCCCACAGCAAGAGGTCAATACTCGAAACGCACAGGGTCATCCACCCCCGTCGGCTCAGCCGGGCATACCACCCCAAGCGAATCAATCGCCACAACGGGCAAGCATCCAAGACGACCACCGCGCGCCCAATCGGCCTGAATTCGGCGGCATTCAACACCCTCAAGGCGGGACACCACCGTCACAACGGGGTGACACGCCGCTCGAACAGCCGAATGACCGACCACCGTCCCAGACTGGAGGAGAACACGACGTTGATGAGCCTGATAGTCACTCAAGCGGCCAAACGGACCACAAGCAATCACGTTCGCTATCCGGCCGCGATACGTGGGGTGTGGAACCAGACCGTCGTGACCCTTCGACAGCACGCCACCAACAGCCGAATACGACGACCGATGGTCCGTCTGACTCCCAACCCCAGCGGCCATCTCGCGATTGGCAGCTTGGTGAGGGTGGGTATCCCGAACAGCGACACCGAGGGTATGAACCATTCGGCGTGGATATCATCCCAATTGAGCACGAACTCCCAACAGCGCCTCATCGAGAACAGGGTGATGACCCACGGCAGACTGATACAGACGAAGCATCAGGGAGAAGTGTCTCTGCCGCTGGTGACAGCCACCGGTTTGGCTCCCACCACTCTCACCGTGAGCAGGAGGTAGAGCCGGGGACGGCTCAGACCGACGAGGTCTCTCAGGATTCTGACGAGAATGAGGATACATCAAATGACCAACAAGGGTTGACACAAGAGGCACGGAGTCGCGGCGGTCGACATTCTGCCCAAGCGCAAGAACGCGATGAACAGGGGCGATTTCAGGGCAAAGGTAACAACGAGTAGCCAGCGGCGCTGTGTCTCGTCGTCCATGACAGCCTTAACGGGGGGCTCACCTCGGATGCTGTCGGAAGTGATCCGAGTCCCCACTACAGCACTCAGACTACCTGCGTCCACCGGATCACACATCAAGAATATGGTGCGGAGTGGTTATGCGTTCCTTTGAATTACGTGGTTGCTGGTTGTCAGAACGAAACGCTATTACTTGTTGCTTCCAGAGGCTGGGTAAGGTTCGGTTATGGCGTGCAACGATCCGCTTACTCTTCACGATATGGTCCGGGATGCTCCAGTTGAATGTTGTCTATTGACGGTCGTCCCAATCGGTGTAGCGTTCGTCCAACTCATGAATAGCCTCATGAACGGGCTCTCAATCATGATTTCAGTCCCCGTTGCGTTCATCTTAATCGTCTTTTCACTCCACTTGGTGACATATCAGTATGCCCAGTACCGCGTCACTCGCCTTGAGAACGAGGCGGCAATGCCTCTCCAGTAAATACTACGCCGACAACTGCCCACGCCCTGGCTGCAATGAGCGGTATTAACTAGAAGAATGAGGGCGATGGATTAAGCTCGGGCGGTTGCGGCCGTCGTGTCTTCGGTCCGTCGCCCTTCGTAGGCGTTGTATCCCGAGAGGACGGCAGCCGCGATCCCGCTGGCGGTTGTACTCCAGATCAATGCATTCGTGGGGTACTCGAGGAGGAATGGTGCAATAATCGCCCATAGTCCGAGTAATGCAACGAGGCTGGCGGCACTGACATTGGGCCGATGGCCCTCATGCATCCGGTAGAAGTTGAATCCAGCCAACAGGAGGATTGCCACACCAACGGCGACATTATTCCAGAGCGCCATCCCCGTGGTTTCATACAAGAACGGTGAGGCGGCGATCCATGCCCCGATCAGGGCGACGACCCCACTAAGCCATTTCAACGTATTCGACCCGACGCGTGCGCGGCCCTTCTCGTCGGTGTCGTCACGTTTTCGTTGCGTTCGCGTACCGGCGCCTGATTCTGATGTGGTTTGGGTATCCGTCGTGTCGGGGTCACGACTCGTCGAGCCGGTGGCAGATTTAGTCTCAGGTCCGCCGGAGTCGGATGATGGATTCGTATCCTGGACATCGCGGCCGGGGTCATTTGGTGTATCACTCATGCAGCTTGAACGTAGTTTTCATTGACATAAACGTCCAGCGATGGTTTTTGACCCCACGAGTTACACCGTCGGTCCTACGACGGGCTTATACGATGCTCTTGACCGTTCTTCTATTGCCGTATTTCCAGGCATATAGATCTGAACCGCCTGATTGTATTTCATGATTTGTCGGCTACTCTCAATAGCTCCCGCGTACCATAGACGGCACACCTTATCACTCGGGGTTGAGATCCACGCTCCCCGAGAGCTGGTGTTCAGACGGTGGACTCAGGTCGATTTCTGCCGCATCAAACCGCTGTTTTACCGCTCGGATATATCGCGACCGGACGAGAACCGCGTTTTGCGGTGTGGGGGATCCAAGCCAAAACTCAACGCGCAACTGGATAGCGTCATCACCGAGGCCTTCGACCACAACCAAGGGTGAGGGGTTTCTGAGAGCATTATCAATCGATGTGATTTCTTCTCGGAGAAGTGTGATAGCCGTTTCAATATCGGTATCATAGGCGACACCGAAGCTGAGAGTGATTCGGAGTTGATTGCGGCTATAGGGCCGTGTCACCGTCGAGGTTGCTAAGGTCGTATTCGGGACGGTGACCACTTCATTGTTCTCGGTGCGGACTCGTGTCACTCGAAATCGAATCGTTTCGACAACACCGGCGTCATCCTCCCACTCGATCCAGTCACCGACATTGAAATCCGGGTCGACAACGAGGAACAAGCCACTCACGAGGTTCCCAATGACGGCTTGTCCGGCAACTCCGAGAGCGAGGGTTACGGCGGCGATGACAAGAGCAGATCCTGCGAGAAAATCCCCGTACCCGGCGACTATGATCGCAATGAGGAATGCGAGAGTGATGCCGATGAGTTTGATGTATCGTTCTATGGCGTCTGTCAGCGTTGGATTCCGCTCGTTCCGCCGCCGAATCACCCGCGTAAGAGCTGGGAGAATGAGGAGATATTCAAGGAGATAAATCACGATGAACGCGACGATACCCCAAATGAACGGTTCTGCAGCTTGTCCATAGTCGGTCGCGGCGGGATCAATCTGAAGCTGGATATGTGGCATCTGAACCAACCATGGCCGACGGGTTCATCCGGAGACAGACTGACTATTACCTCGCAGTGTGGCTGTCAAGGTCTCCAGCGACCGTCTTGAGCGCTGTGAGGGTCGCTTCCTCTTCTTTGAGTGTTTGCTGGAGTTTTCCCGCGATGTCTGTATAGCCGAGTTCTGCTGCCATCGTGGTGAGTGTACTATACGCGGCGATCTGGTAATGTTCGAATGCTGTTGTTGCGGCGACGGTGGCGGTATCAGGCGAGGCGTGACCCGCGGCGTCAAGCAACGTTCTGTATACCGGGTCGACTCCGGGATTCCCGTCTGTTTGGTGCGACGGACGGCCGAGTATGTCGAGTGCGATCTCGAGGCGTTTGATGTGGCCTTCCGTTTGTGCCTGGGAGAGATCAAGAACTGCACTTATACCCGTGTGGTCTGTCTGGTGAGTGAATTCATTGAGATGGGTGAGGAGCGTGGTTTCGGTCGCATGGATGGCTGTGAGATCATACGCGAAGCGTTTCTCGACATTAGCCACAGACATGTCAATACGCCTTGAATATGCCACAGTATCCATTTTAGTATAAATCAACTTCTCTGCGGCCGCCAACTTTCTCGGATAGTAACGCCATCGTACCCACCCTGCTTCACCCCCAGCGAGGCCGTATCGAAGGATGAACCTCCACATTTGCATTCATGCCTACACACTATCGGAATGACGACTCTGCACCTGGTGGGGAATTCGGGATATGGGGGTACGATCGACCTACGTGAATCTGTCTCACCTTTCCTGAGACACAGACTAGTTAACAAAGTACACTGCAGGCGGAGGGGTCTATGTATGCAGAACCAAGCTCAGATGCAGGAGTCGAAGGAAGCGACAAAGCGTACCGCCATTGATCCAGTCGTCCTCGCCGCTGGTGCCTCGGTTCTGCTGTCCTGGCTTGTCTTCTATGGCAAAGGCGACAAAGAACAGGGCCTTTTCGTTGCGCTTTGGCCGCCGACACTCCTCGCGTTTGCGAGCTATTTCCGGCAAACCCGGATGCATTCCCGGATGGAAGCACAATCCAGCGGCATCGTCCAACGCGTCCAGCGCGCACTTCAAGAACAACAGTAACACCAGCCGCCGCCCGCATTCCGGGCTTCATTCATCTCATTCATTCGTGAGTCTTGCGTGTAACAAGACAACTCTCATAGCGACCACTGGCTCCTTCGCTCACCGAGGAACACCAAGAGGTTCCACTGCCCCGGATAATTGGCGGCCGGAACCCTATCGGTGAGTGACTGTCAACCGTATTCGTATTCTTCGGTGGGATCGGTGACTCCTTCGGCGCGAGATCCAACCCATGCGCCTAATGCAATGCCATAGACAAGATGTCCTGCGTGAAACAACGTAAGTTCATCTTCGTCAAGCTCGATATCCAAGAGCGCTTCTAGCATGACCCGTGATCCAAACGCCGATAGAACCATCCCATAGACACTCCCCCACAGGATACCACGTTGTTCAGCCTCAATCGACCGCTCCGAATCCAGGATTGCGAAGAGGCCACCAAAGAGTGCACCAGCTATTGTTCCATAGACAAAATGAAGGAACAGCCCGATACCGGGATACTCATCCGGGGTGCCACCGCCGATATACCGAGACCAGAAGTGCGCCGACGGGGGTAGAGATCGCATCAACGGTAGCCGGAACGCCGTCATAATCGCTGTCGCCACCATTCCCGCCTGCAGGCCACGACCAACTTCGGCAATAATGGATGGCCGCTCACGTGTTTCATCGCGCACCAGTCGACGACTGGCATCGGGACACATCACGTGCCAGTACAGTGACCTCGGCCTTTAGTAGGACTCACATAGCAAGACGAACGCACCTCCTTCCCCGAGAAAGACAAACTTAGGTCCACACCGTAGAGAGTTCTTGGCGGCGATGCGACCATCCGACACTATTTACCTCAAGCGTGGAAGGACGAACAGGGACGAAAACCTATATGCGGGCCGGGCCATCGTTTAGATAGATTCATGGAGACGTTCGAACGGCCCACATTCGAGACAGAGGCCGGGGAAGAAATTTATCGGTATGTGGAACGGCACGGGACTGCTGCACGACACCGTGTTCGTGAGGTGACATCGTTGCCGCCCGATGAGTTTGAGGATGCCCTCGAGCAACTACAGTCACGTGGCTACTTAGAGGATGATGGTGGAACGCTTCAGGTATCACTCGATGTGGGGTCGGTTGAGACGTATGAGGTTGATGACCTTGAGTTCACGATTCGACCGGCTCGCCAGGATGACTTCGATGGCCTCGTGGAAACGATTCGGGATGTGACCGAAGAGGAAACCTACGTCATCGCCGAATCAATCGCCGAACAACTCCTGTATGAGGATACCGTCAATCGTCATACAACCGCAAAGTCACGCGTGTTCTTTGTCGCGACAATCGACAGTAACGTCGCCGGATGGAGTCATCTCGATCTCCCCCACCTGGAGAAGCTACGGCGGACCGCCCAGCTCACTGTCGGGGTCCGCGAAGCCTCGCGGAATTCGGGCATTGGCAGCAAGTTGTTAGATCGGGCGTTGGCGTGGGCGGAGGCAAATGGCTATCGGAAAGTCTACAACAGCGTTCCCATGACGAACGACCGAGCGATCGCGTTCTTAGAGAACCGCGGCTGGGAAACAGAGGGCGTTCGCCCGGAACACTATACCATCGAGAATCGCTACGTGGATGAGGTAATGCTGGCGTATACGTATTGACCAGGGTCCTTTTGAACAAGCCTGTAGTACGGGGTGCAACAGCTATGTGGGTTCCCTAGTATATGCATGTAAGGCCATGAACATCGATAGCACACGCCACCTGCAACTCGACCGTAACAGCCGGGGGACGCGCTATTACCGGAATGCCGTCGACCGCCATTGGGATCCACACGACATTGATCTCTCGACAGACCGAGAGGCCCTCCGTACGTATCTTGAAGACGTCGACCGACAAGAAGAATACTTCAACGGGATGCGGATGGGGGTCGCGCGATTCGGTGCTGGCGAGCAAGCTGTTACTGAAGACCTGGCGCCGCTGGCAACAGCACTTGATGACATCGACGACCAGATGTTCCTCACGACCCAGCTCTATGAGGAAGCCAAACACAACGACCACTTCGATCGCTACTGGCGAGAGGTCTTCCACCCTGTCGAGGAGGAACTGGGATTCGACCTCTCCTCCCCGACAGACGACCAATGGTTCAACGATGCCTACGCCGAGTTATTCACCCGAAATGAAGTGGCGATGCACAACCTGCTCGACGACCCGACACCTGAGGATTTCGCGATCGCCTACTGTCACTACCATCTCGTTATCGAGGGTATTCTCGCTCAGACCGGGTATTACGGCATGCAGCGGTCCTATTCCAAAGACCACTATCCCGACCTCCCCCATCTCCCCGGGCTCTATGAAGGCTTTACCCAGATACGGCAAGATGAGGGCCGACACGTTGGGTTTGGCATGGCCAAACTGAAGGAACTCGTCACGGACGACGGCGTCGACCCCCACCTGCTAGACGACACAGTGAACGACCTTCTCCCCCTCGTGAATGGAATCACCGCGAATCCTGACGATCAATATCTCGACGACGTCGGTCCCGAACCGTCTGACCTCCGCCAGTTCGCGACCGATAAACACATCGAGCGGATGGAACAAATCAAAGACGCTGCCAGCGATATTCCCGATCTTGATTCCCTCACCGAACTCGAAGGCGTCGGCGATTAACCCCAGCTACGAACCACACTCACTCTCACCGTTTCCGACACCGTAGGTATCACCCGGAGGCGGCAGTCACAGCCACAGGATGAGCCAGAAGATGAGGATGCTGTCTGTCTGCCCGGAGCTTCGACCTCGCCCCATGCGATGGGTGTGCGACGGACGAAGCGATGGGGCTAGGAGCTTGTTTGGCCGCGACGTATCCGTAGACAGAAGTGGGTGCCGTGACCGCGTAGACGTGTGAACTCTGATGAGCGGCTGGTCGGTGGCTATACAGGCCAGATGCTGGCAGTGGCTGCCCTCGGGTGGGCGACAATCCAGTTGGCGCGATTTGCCATCCCCCCACTTCTCCCGGAGATCCGTGGTGATCTATCGATGTCCCTGGCGCAAGCGGGGATTGCGTTAACGGTCTTGCAAGGGGTATATGCCTTGTTCCAATATCCAAGCGGCCGGCTGTCTGACAGTTGGAGTCGCGCGACATTGCTCGTCCCCTCCCTCCTCGTTCTTGCTGTTGGTTGTTTCCTCATCGGGACCGTCCATTCCTATGGATTCTTCCTTGTC
>CAZSSY010000027.1:0-34108 GCA_964609565.1 uncultured Natronomonas sp. | reverse complement strand
GCCGCCGAACATCACGTAGTGGAAGTGCGCGACGACCCAGTAGGTGCCGCGGAACTCGTAGTCGAGGACGATGGCGCCGAGGAAGACGCCGGTGATGCCGCCGAGGATGAACAGCAGCAGCGCGCCGAACGCGAAGAGGAACGGCGTCTCGAAGCGTATCTTCCCCTTGATGAGCGTGTATATCATCGCGAACACCAGCAGGTCGAACGGCAGCGAGATGCCGATGGTGGTCGCCATCATCAGCGTCTTGATCTCGAGGTTGATCGTCGTCAGGAACATGTGGTGCATCCAGACGAGGAACGACTGGATTGCCACAAGGATGATCCCGATGATGACCCATTTGCGGCCGACGAGCCGGTTGCCGGAGAATGATTGGAAGAGTTCCAGCATCACGCCGAGCGCGGGGAAGAACACGATATAGACTTCGGGATGCCCGAAGAACCAGAAGAGATGTCCCCAGAGGAGTGATCCGCCTTCGGTCGCTGAGAAGTAGACGCTCCCGAACACGCGGTCGGCGGTGAGGATGAGAAGCGCCGAGAGGAACGTCGCGAATGCGAACAGCATCATCCAGACCGTCGCGAGGATCGACCAGCTGAACAGCGGCATATCCATGATCCCCATGCCTTCGGCGCGTGAGTGATGGATCGTGGTGAGGAAGTTAATCGTGGAGGCGGTCACGGATGCGACGAACATGGCGAGTGCGAGGCCGCCGCCGGTCGTCCCGATACTCGGCGTGAAGATGGGGACGTTCAGGGGGGCGTATAATGTCCAGCCGGTGTTGATGGTGCCGCCTTGGAAAAATGAAATCCCGAGGAGAAGCCCGGAGAACAAGTACATCCAGTAGGACAACGCATTCAACCGGGGGAACGCGAGGTCGTCGGCCCCGATCTGGAGAGGGAGAATATAATTCGCGAACCCGAACGCGAATGGGGAAAGGAACCAAAACACCATGAGGAGGCCGTGGGCGGAGACGGCCTGGTTGTACGCGTCCGCACCCAAGAATTGAGCGCCCGGCTGCATGAGCTGCAACCGGACCAACAGCGCCATCACTCCACCCATCACGAGGAAGAACAACGCAGTCACGACGTACAGCGACCCGACGTCTTTGTGATTCGTCGTAACCAGCCACCGGCGAATGGTGCTGCTGTCGGGGAGTTCAGCCATCAAACCGCCCCCGCTGTGGGCGGTGCTTTGGCCCGCTGTTGGGCGCCATCCATCCCACCAGCCGCACTCTCGTTGTCGGAGGCACCACCGCCGCCATCAGGCGTCCCGTCGCCTTCCGACTCGGTGGAATTCATCCCGTCACCAGCAGCTGCCTCGGCGCTCTCGTTATCGGAGGCAGCAGTCTCGTTCTGAGTGCCGTTGGCTTCGGTTTCGGCGTACCATTCCTCGAAATCCTCGGTTTCCATGACCACGACATCGGCGAGCATCTCGGAGTGGCCGGTCCCACACAGCTCGTAGCATTTGGCTTCATATGTCCCGGGATCGGTGGCGATAAACCAGGTTGACGATTGTTGCCCCGGGATGGCATCTTCCTTGATGCGTAACTCAGGGACCCCGAAGTTGTGCCACACGTCCGTCGAAGTGATGTCCAATTTGATCAGCGCTCCTTCCGGGACACGGAGTTCGCCCGTCGACTCGTGGCCGTTCGGATATTCGAACTGCCAGATGAACTGGATGCCGGTGACCTGGAGTTCCATGTCGGCATCTTGATCGATGTCTTCTGTCGGCCCCGATTCAACGTACAAGAGAAGCATATAGGAGTAGACAACGAGGCTGATGACGACGACGGCACTAATCCCGAATGACAAGAAGAGCTTCTTTCCTTTCCCGCCACCGGCGCCGGAAGGAAGTTCACCGACGGCCGGCGGATTGAAAGACTCATCAGGCGAGCCATTCCCATCTCGATACCGGTAGGCGTTCCAGAGCGTATATGAAACAACAACGATCCCGACGAGTGTGCCAATAACGATGAAGACAAGGAATAATTCGTCGAATATTGCAGCCTGAGCACGCCAATCCTCAGGCACTTGGTGGGATAAGACGATCGCATCAAGCATGATAGGAAGCTCTTAGTTGAGTATGGCCATGTGAGTCACTTAGCTTTTGCCAACTTGGCCGCACGGGCTGGTGATTTGCGAAGGGTATTTGTACGAGCCGAAAGCCAGTTCACACATAGCGAGAATCGATAGAATGGTCTCAACCACGTTGCTTAGTACAGTACTCATGAGCTTCCTCGTCATCGCCCTCCTCTTTATCGTGTCACGGAACGTGACCACCCCATTCCGCGAGGAGACCGATGAACAGCTGCCCGCGCCCCTCGAGACCGCCGGGACCCGGACCGCGTCGGCGGCCGATGACCCGGCCATACTGGGCGGCGCATTCGTCATCGTCGCGCTCCTAGCCGGAATTGCCGTCGTGGCCGCCGTCGGCGGCCTCGGCGTCCCCGAATCACTCTCAGTGAGTTTCGTCGGCGTCACCATGGCCCTCTTCGGCGGCATCATCGCACTCTTCCTGTTCTTAGGGCCATACGTGGTCGTTCGCCAACACGGACTCGGGAACGCCTACGGAGTCTTCGCCGGCCTCAGCGGCCTCGGTGCAGCCTTCATCCTCCTGTTGGCCATCCAACTCCTCTTCGAACTCGTCTGACACCCTCACGCCAGACTCAATAACGATCACGGGCCCCACCAATCGAGACCCACCTATATTCACCGAACCCGAAGGCGCCAGACCCACCGTCCAGCCTTCGATGTACCCGACAGTAGACGCAGATCTGAGAGACAGATAGATAGATACCAGGTGAGTCTGCTCCAGTCACGTTGGGCTCAGCGTTAACTGGGGCTGTCTCGGCAGTTGTTAGACTGTGAGTGCGTCGAAGATAATGACGACGAGGAGAATACCAAGGTAGGCGTTGGAGGCGTGGAATGCACGCATCGCGGCGGGACGGGTCTGCTCGCGATGGAGGTGAACCACAGCCGCCAGGAAGACAGCGGCGATACCAACGGTGGCCACGGCATACAGCCACCCAAGAATACTGAACATACCGAGCAGACTCGCACAGACGAGTGTCGCACCGAGATAATAGAGGATGTGTTTCCGGGTCGCTGCCTCACCATGGACGACCGGGAGCATGGGAATCCCACCGCGGGCATAATCGTCCTGATACGCCAACGCCAGGTTGTAGAAATGCGCCGGGGTCCACACGAAGATCACAACTGCAAGCAGGACTCCCGCGGGACCGACAGTACCGGTGACGGCAGCATACCCGATGAGCGCAGGGAGCGCACCGGCAGCCCCGCCGATCACGGTGTTGTGGACCGTATGCGGCTTCAACATCAATGTATACACGACACTATAGAAGATGATAGCGGCCAGGCCCAAGGCGGCAACCAAGAGATTGACCGTCAGGAATGCACCGAGGGCAGCGACCGTGAGCAGCCCACCAAACGCGACCGCATTCCAGACCGGAACGTCATGGGTAGCCACCGGTCGATCAGCGGTTCTACGCATCCGTCGGTCGAGGTCACGTTCCAAGACATGGTTGAATGTGCCAGCAGCACCGATCGCGAGAACACCCCCGCCGAGTGTCGCCAGCACCGTCGGGACCGACGGCAGTCCGGCCAACGCCATCCCGGCCGCAGCAACGAGACACAGCAACCACATCAACCGCGGCTTCATTAACTCAACATACGCCTGGAGGCGAGACACCACACCACCAATACCGCGAGTCCCCCAACTGTGGGAAGCCATGATCGTCTCCCCCTCTGCCCCGAGGTCATCACTCACGGGAGGCGACTGCCCGGGGGGCGACGCGTTGGGACGGCGGTCATGGGCGTCAGTGTCGACCGGTGGGGCGTCTCGACGAGCGTGGGCTGGCCGTGTCGATCCGGTAGTATTGCCAGGGGTGGGTTCGGTATCGGTGGTGGTGTCTGTTTCGAGGTGCCAGGCGAGTGCCAACACGAGGACTGCAAAGATCGCGATCGCGACGAAGAGATGGAGGCCGGCGGCAGTGGCGCCTTGGGCGAGCAGGGCGCCAATCGCCACCTGGAGAGGATACAGAATGACAGCGGCGGCGAGCAGTCGCGTGACCCGCCGGTCGTGATGGCGCCAGCCGATGGCGACGGTAATCGCAAGCAATACGCCGACGATCAACGCGACAGCCCGATGGCCGAGCGCCACGATCACGTCGGGATCTCGCAGATCACCACTGCAGAGCGGCCAGCCATTACAGGCGGCAGCAGCTTCAGCGAGGGAGGCCGTCGCCCCAACGACGACCAGGATGTAGACCCCGAGGACAGTGGCTGCCAAAAACGACGAGAATCCCGGCGATCGCATTATGCTGAAATGACTAAGCCTGGCCACTTAGACTCCTCGCTTTGATGCCACCGAATCCAACCACTCGATGACGCGCGAAATAACCGAGGCCAGGCTCTGGTCACGACGACCGCCTGACACGCCGGGGTGGCTCACGCACGGGTGGAGATAGTCGACTCAATGTTTCGGTTGCGATGTCCCACTACGTTGGCGGAGCGGGGGAAACCGAAGACTATTGGTCGAAAGCCCTCTAGACGTCACGTAGATCGATGTATCACGTGGTGATGGGAGTGAGTCGGGAAGACGACCACCTAGTTGATAAAGTCGAGACCGTGACAGGCCTCCCAGCCGCCAGCGACGCAATCCGGGTCACATTGGTCCACATCCAGGAAAGCGGCGACGCCATAGAATCGATCCCAGAAGTCGCCAAAGCTCGTGAATTACTTGCCGAAGCCGGTGTTGAGGTAGCAATCCACGATCCCGACGACGCCCACCCCGCCGGGAGTCTCATCGACACCGCATCGGCGTTGGACGCTGACCTTCTGTGTATCGGTGGCCGCCACCGGTCAGCCGCCGGGAAACTCCAACTCAAACAAGGCGCCCAACGCATCCTCCTCCGCGCCACCTGTCCAGTCGTCATCGCCGGCGACGTCGACAGCCGCAAACCCCGCACCTAGCCACACCAGGCCGACAGACCGACGCCGATACCGCCCAGAGAACATCCCATACCAGTCAGTGGACCGACGACCTCTACCGGATCTGGTTGGCGCGGATCTACGCAAGGCCGACGGTTTCCTGGTAGGCACCGTAGTGTGATTCGAACACGCCCATGATTTCGCCCATGGTAGCGTAGACTTTGACGGCCTCGATGATTGGCGGCATCACGTTATCCCCAGTGGCGACTGCATCGTCGATCGCATCCAGCGCTGCCTCCACGGCGGCGTCATCCCGCTCAGCTTTGACGTCGGCGAGCCGGTCGCGTTGACGTTCTTCGACATCACGGTCGACACTCAGAACGTCTGGAGAGGTATCCTCGGCAATCTCATATTTGTTGACACCGACGACGATCTCGTCGCCAGCATCAACGCGTTGTTGATATTCATAGGAAGCTTCCTGAATCTCACGGTGGAAATACCCCTCCTCAATCCCGGCCAAGACCCCCTCACGAACGGAGCCATCGCCCAACTCTCGGATCTCCTCGATATAGGCCATGATTTCATCTTCAAGTTCGTTTGTGAGCGTCTCAACGGCGAACGACCCACCGAGGGGATCGACGATGTCTGCGGCACCGGACTCTTCGGCGATAATTTGTTGGGTGCGTAACGCGACACGGACGGCCTCTTCACTCGGGAGCGCTAACGCTTCATCATAGCTGTTCGTATGGAGTGACTGCGTCCCGCCCAAGACAGCAGCTAATGCCTGAATGGTGGTTCGCACCACGTTATTCAATGGTTGTTGGGCAGTCAACGATTGCCCCGCCGTCTGGGTGTGGAATTTCAAGCGTTTTGACGCGTCCGCCTCAGCACCATACCATTCGGCCATCACGCGGGCATACACGCGGCGGGATGCACGGAATTTCGCCACCTCCTCGAAGATGGAGTTATGTGAGTTAAAGAAAAACGAGAGCAACGGCGCGAACGAATCGACATCCATCCCGCGGTCGAGGCAGGTCTCAACGTACGCGAAGCCATCCGCGAGCGTGAACGCGGCCTCTTGGGCCGCGGTTGACCCCGCTTCCCGGATATGATACCCGGAGATGGAGACCGGATGGAACTTCGGGGTTTCCGCGACGGCGAACTCGATGGTGTCCGTCACTAACTCGAGGGAGGGCTCGGGCGGCACCACCCACTCCTTTTGGGCGATAAACTCCTTTAACATGTCATTCTGGAGCGTCCCCCGAACTTCCTCCCGCGGCACCCCTTGCTGGTCGGCGATCGCAATATACATCGCATAAATCACCGGCGCGGACGGATTAATGGTGAACGACGTCGAGACCTCGCCGACATCGATCCCATCGAACAAAATCTCCATATCACGGAGCGTATCAACAGCAACCCCTTCCTTCCCGACTTCTCCTGCCGCCATCGGGGCATCGGAATCGATCCCCATCAAACTCGGCATATCGAACGCCGTTGACAACCCTGTTTGGCCCTCGGCAGTCAGATACTTGAACCGTTCATTGGTCGCTTCAGCCGTGCCAAACCCCGCGAACTGCCGCATCGTCCACGGCCGACCCCGATACATCGTCGGGTACACCCCACGCGTATACGGCGGTTCCCCCGGAAACCCCAGATCAGCATCATACTCCATCTCATCGATATCCTCAGGTGTATAGAGCCGGTCGACCTCGTGGTTCGAGACCGTGACAAACGACTCTCGACGTTCACCCCGCTCAAGAAATGGCGCCAACGACTCCGCCTCCCATTCCTCACGAGCCTCCCTGATCGCCGCGAGATCATCCTCATCAAACATGCATTACCACACCTGTTGGACTGGTGTAAGTATCAAGGTTGAGGTACACAACTACCGACAAACACCCCATCACCACGCCGCCATCGCCCACCTTACCAGCACTACGCGATGCGGTACGCACCCATGTGGTTCGGATCGTCGATGGTGTTAATCATGGTCTTGGAGGCGTTTCGTTGTTTCAACCAATGGGTGATGTGCGTAATCAACCTCTTCGATATCAGCAATCGCTTCGAGATCGCTTTTCCGCGCGGTTTCAGCCATCCCGAGGTCAACCCGCTCGTCAAGCACAATCACATACGCATCCATTTCATCGACATCAAGCCGCTCTGCGGCTTTCACCCGGTGGTGGCCGTCTGCCAACAAGAGTTCACCAGCGTTATCGATCACCACCAGCGGTTCAGCGAGCCCATGTTCCAGTTCATACGTCCGGCCTTCAAGTTCATCTGTATACACCTTGCTCTGCGTTGGCGTTAACGCTGCCAGATCAACCTCCCGGCGTTCCTCGGTCGCCGACACCCCATGGATGCTTTCCAACGTCTGCTGGAGTTTCCCTACTTTCTCCGGTGTTGCCCGCTCAATCTGGGATCGAATCACATCGGCATTCGAAATGATCCCGACGAGATTCCCGGCATCATCCACCACCGGTAATCGCTGGATGCCCGACCGCAAGATCACGCGTGCGGCGTCGGTGACCTTCATTTCCGGATGAGCGACAATGATATCCTGTGTCATCACCCGGAAGATCGGGGCCTCATCATCCGCCAACAGGAGGTCTCGCGCACTAATGAACCCGTTGACATGCCGGCCATCACAGACGGGGAACCCACTATGTGAATCGCTGTCGGCAATCCGTTTGGCGACCTGCCCAACCGTGTCATCCGGTGAAACAGTCTCAACGTCACTCGTCATATAATCCCGTACCTGGGCCTGCTGTCCATTCCGGAGGCCGTTCGACTCTCCGTTATTCGTCGACATCGTCCCTCACCTCACTCCATAATACGCAGCAGCCGCCGAATCGCGTGATTTCTACTCCTAGCATTGTTACGATCAGTCGTTCCGACATCGAGTGGCACCACAGCCAACCGACATACCCCCATTTTCGCGTCCAAGAGTATGAACACTTAGGTCGACACACCCGACTCACCCTCCTGCTCCCTTCCCATCAAACCAACCACACCACCAATGTCAACCCAGACCCAAACCCAACACCGGCCATACCGTGGATGGTAGCGCCATCGATCAATCAAGGTGTACGATTGCCTCCGAGTCTACGTAACGAGGGAGCACCGATACATGAGTAGAGGTGACATCCTCGCCCGCCGTAAACGGCGGGGCTTCCCTTCCACAGCGGGGAACCCGGCCTGCTTCCGGTTCGGTTCCAGGACGTGCTCTCCCGAAGTCGGCGGGGCGGGTTACACCCCTCGCTCGGGAGCGTCCTATGGCCCTATCACGGAGGCGCCCATCCGCACGCGAGTCATCGCCGCACGGTTTCTCAACGCGGCTCTCTCCCAAACGGTCGTACCTCGCAGCACATCCACCGACGCGGTGCACACCTTTTCGGAGGCAACCCATCACCCGGGCTTCCCGCACACCGCAAACATGGATGGAATGCAGCCCGACCCCCACGGTCGCCAGCCACCGGGAGACGGCGGAACCCGCAATACGACGCTCGAAACGGCGTGCCCAAAGCGTTCAGGATCCAAGCCAGGCACCGACGACAGTTGCGTCACGGAACGTACGCAATGCACACCCGCCATGAACGGCGAGATTCTCACGCTGAAAAAGATAGAGGGATTGATGGATCGGGGGTGCTCCCGGGTGTTCAGTGGTCGTCGGTGCTGAGGAAGTCTCGGTAGATGTGGCCGGCGGCGTGACTGGTGTGGATGCCGAGTGTGTCAAAGAACCGTTCGGTGATGATGTCTTGAATCACGTCGCTGTGTTCGGGCTCGGTCGTCCCATCGAGGAGAATCCCGATCGGGATTTGTGCGCCCGCCATCTGTGCATGCCCGCCAGCGCTCCCGATCTGTCCGAACGCATCCCGGAGTGCCTCTCCCAAGTCAAGATCGGTGCCATATGCCCGCGCCGAAATATAGACAACGTCGTCGATATAGCCATAGACGAGCGTGGTGGCCACACCCTCAAGTTCAAGGAGTTTATCGGCTGCTTGCGCTAAGGCATCCCGGTTGGAGATCTCGCCGGCATAGGTAGTGAGGACGTCATCGTCGCGTTCGCGATTCCTGATCGCGGCCGCGATGATATCGAGGGTGTCAGCCGTCATGCTTGGGGATTCGATGCGTTGCAGCGCGCCGCTGTCTGCATGCTCAACAAGGGTCGCTGCGGCGTGGAAGTCAGCCGTAGCAACTTCTCGCGTGAAATCCTGCGTATCGGTCCGGATCCCAAACAGAAGACCGGTTGCGACCGCCGGTGTCCAGGGAATCTCAAAGGTTTCGAGGTATTCACAGATCAGGGTACTCGTTGCACCCACGTCGCTTCGGAGGTCAACAAACCGAGCTTCAACGGGCGCACGCGGTGGATGGTGGTCGACGACAATATCGATCGGGGTCGACTCCGGGAGCCCGTCGTTGATGCCTGGCCGAGAGTGGTCCACTAATGCAAACCCGGAGTAGCTGTCAAGCGATGCATCGCCAGCGAGATTCTGGAGGTCAAACTCCAGGAGGTTGACGAGCGCGCGATTTTCATGGTGACTGATCTCACCAAAATAACACACATCTGCCGGCGTGTCAGCCGCCTCCGCGATTCGCTGGAGGCCGACTGCCGAAGCAATCGCATCCGGGTCAGGATTGTCGTGTGTCACAATTGCCAGCGATTCATCGATATTCCGGAGGATACGTTGGAGTTTCCGCGGCCGAATCCCGGGATCGCCAGCGCGTTCAAGCACCGTCGACGTCGTTTCAGCTTGTGTTTCAAGGATCCGATCGACATACTCAGCAATCTCTTGGTGGTCTTCTGGTGTTGCAGTCGTGTCCAGACACGCCATAATGAAGGCGTTCGGATACACTGTCCTGGCCGTGCGAGCGATGGCGCGGGTCTTCAATGGGGAGTCGTATGCGATCACGATGGAGTCGACAGCGCCAGCAACCGTCCGGACCGCAGCGCCCTGAGTGAGGTCAACCGAGCGGGCATCAACCCCACCGTCTCGAAGCGACTCCGCCGAGTCCGCATCTTCGACAAGGACGAGGACGGATGCTGACCCGGCACCGAGACGGTCAAGGAACGACCGCCCCACAGTCCCACAGCCCAACACCAACCGGTCCATACTGGAGCGTGGTGGTGGACCGTCTAAAGCGTGCTGGGACATCACGCCAGCCAGACCCCCGCAAAACGACACCCGGTAGAGACCGATAAATCAAGCCTGAGGTGAGGGCGAGACGACGGGATGCAGCCCGGATACACGCTTCCGATGGTGGCATTCGCTGGTCAAGCAGTGCTGAGTCCGTAAGGTGCCGTGGAGGGGAAGGGAGTGGTTAGAGGAGGGCGCCGGCGGCGTCGAAGGCTGCGGTATCGAAGATGAGGAGGCCGGGGAGGAGGATGACGGTGACGACGGCGGCGATGAGAACGGCGGCGTACAGCGCCGTCGGATAGGTCTCGATGGTGAGTGGCTCCAGGGGGTCATCGATCCACATGGCCTTGACCACGCGACTGTAGTAAAACAGGCTGAGGGCGCTGTTAATCGCGCCGACGAGGGCAAGCCACCAGTAGCCGGCACCGACGGCACCGGCGAACAGATAGTATTTCGAGAGGAAGCCACCGCCGACCGGGAGCCCGGCCAGCGAGAACATGAAGATCGTCATCGCGACACACGCAAGCGGTGCCTCATTGGCGAGGCCATTGTAATCCTCGAAGGTACGGCCGATCTCCCAGTATTCGACGAGGCCGATAAAGAGGAACGCGCCAGTATTCATGAAGCCATACACCAGGAGATGCAGCATCCCGGCGCCCAACACGAGGCCTTCGGTCCCCGGGCTCAGCGCAGCCAGCCCGATGAGCACATAGCCAGCATGCCCGATCGAGGAGTACGCGAGCATCCGTTTGACGTTCTCCTGGGTGGCTGCCGCAAAGTTCCCGATCGTCATGGTCGCGACCGCAAGTAGTTGGAACGCGAGGACCCAATCGACGCTCGCCAACACGGACCCGATGGGGAACGCGACAGTAAACACCCGGAAAGCCACGACGAAGCCAGCTGCTTTCGAGGCCGACGAAAGGAACGCGGCGATGGGCGCTGGCGCGCCCTCGTAGGCGTCAGGCGCCCAGAAATGGAACGGGACTGACGCCGTCTTGAACGCCACGCCACCAAGGACCATGAGGATCCCGACGCCGATCACGCCGGGATACGTGGAGGCAGCCGTCCCGGCCGCCGCGGCGACATCGACGAGGAGGAGACTCCCGGTGGCGGCATACACCAACGAGATCCCATATACGAGGATACTCGAGGAGAGCGCGCCGATCAGGAAGTATTTGAGGCCGGCTTCAACGGAGCCACGGTTTTGTTTGAGATAGGCGACGAGGGCATACGAGGGCAGCGATGACAGCTCTAAGGCCACGAACACCACCGCGAGGCTGTTCGCCGACGCCATCAACGACATCCCGGTGGCAGCCAAGAGCACGAGGAGATAGTATTCCGCGCGGTGGGGGAGGCCACGGATGTAATCAATCGAGGCGACCGCAACGAGGGCCGTGACACTCCCGAAGATGAATGTAAACAAGAGACTCATCCCGTCGACGACGAGTTGCCCCTCGACGAGGTCGACGCCGCCGCCGGCGGCGCCCGACAACAAGAGGATACCGGAGCTCACGAGAGCAATGACGGAGCCCGCGATCGTGATGCCGGCCAAGAGCACGTCGTTCGTGCTGTCGGGGTCGATGGAATCGACGATGAACAACGCGAGGGCGGCCGCGAGGAACGCGCCGGTTGGGAGGAGGAACACCCAGTCAGCCGTGAGGTCCATTAGAGGTCACCTCCGAAGGCGACAACATCCACAGTCGCATCCCGAATCATCTCGAAGAACAGGTCAGGGACCGTACCGAGGACAACGATGAGGACCACGAGGGTGAGCAGCGGGACGATATCGTGGAGGGGGGCGCGAGCCAGGTCATAGTCGGTATCAAGCCGGAAGGCCCCGAAAATCGAGCGTTGCATCGCCCACAGGAAGTAGCCGGCCACGATCACGATACCGAACATCGCCACCGCCGTGAACACGGGGGCGGCGGTCAGGACGGTCGATTGGAACGCGCCGAGGAAGATGAACAGTTCCCCGGCGAATCCGGCCATCAACGGCAGCCCCATGTACGCGAATGCAGCTGTGACAAAGACACCGGCGGTGATGGGCATCCGGTCGGCCAGCCCGGCCATATCTCCGACCATCCGCGTGTGGGTTTCGTTGTAAAACACGCCGACCGTCATGAACAAGAGCCCGGAGATGAGGCCGTGGGCGATCATCTGGAACGTGGCACCCCCGACGCCGTAGATCGTGTATGCAACGAGCCCGAGGATGACATAGCCCATCGACGAGACCGATGAGTACGCCACAATCCGTTTGAGGTCCTGTTGGGATAACGCGAGCAGCGCGCCGTAGATCACGGAGATGACGGCGATGGTCGCTATGGGGAGTGCCAGCTGGACGGCTTGTTCCGGGAGCATCGTGAAGTTGAACCGGAGGAGTGCGTACGTCCCCATCTTCAGGAGGACACCGGCGAGCATGACGGACGCGGGGGCTGGCGCCTCCACGTGGGCATCCGGGAGCCACGTGTGGAATGGCACGACGGGGACCTTGACAGCAAACCCGATGAACAACGCAATGAATGCGAAGAGGGAGAGGATGTCGGGGCCAAGCGGACCGAGCGCTCCGAGTTGACCGGCGCGAAGCGCTTGGGCGACGGCCGGGAGCCCGGTCGAGTCGACGGCGTCACCAAGCCCGAACACGAGCGCGAAGAATCCGATGAACATCACTAATGACGCAATATTCGTGTAGACGAAGAACTTGATCGCGGCATATTTCCGGCGTGGCCCACCCCAGACGCCGATGAGGAAATACATGGGGATGAGGACAGCTTCCCAGAACACGAACCACAACAGGAAGTCTAACGCGGCGAAGACGCCGATCAAGCTGCCTTCAAGGAAGAGCATGAGACCGTAGAATTGGCGTTGGCGTTCATCTATCGGGGTCCACGCACTCAGAATGGAGAGGGTGGCGAGGATCGTCGAGAGCACGACGAGTGGGAGTGAAATCCCGTCGAGCCCCATATGGTAGTTGACGGCGAGCCCGCCGAGTTCCAGCCATTCGGTGAAGGTTTCATACGCGATGTCGCCGCCGAGCAGCGCGTTCCCGCTGCCGTCGAACGCCAGATACATGATGAGCGACAACACGAGCGGTGGGAGTGAGGCGGCGAACGCGAGTTTGTGGGCATACTCGCGGGGCGCGACGAACACGACGGCTGCACCGAGTAGACAGAACGCGATGGTGAGTTCGATCAACATCTAGATCCACCCCCCGAGGATCGCGAAGACGCCAAGGAGTGTTAACAGCCCGATGGCGAGGAGCGCTGCATAGTTCGTGACGATCCCGGTTTGGATGCGGCGGAGTCGACTCCCGGAGAAGAGACTGACACTGGAGACTCCATCGACGATGCCATCGATGACGCCTTGATCGAACGTGTCTGCCGCTCGGGCGATGGGGACGGTGACGCCTTCAGCGAGCCAGACTTGATACTCGTCTTGATAATAGTTGTGCGCGATGAGGGTGTGAAGGCCGCCTAACGATTCCGTATGGCGTGCTGGCTCAGCGCCGCTGTACAGGACGTATGCAGCGATGGCGCCGAGGAGCGCTAACCCGAGGCTGACGCCGGCACCGACGAGCATGGTGGTGGTTTCAGTCCCGACGAGCGCACCGGTTGAATACCCGGCGTATTCACCGAGGAGGTCTTCGTAGTGGTGGGCGTTCGTTAAGAACGCCTCGTCGCCGGCATCGAGGAAGGAATGGAGGAATGAGGTGTGGACGCCGGTGAGTTCTTCGATTGGGACCGGGTTGAGGAGGCCGGCAATGACGGCGAGGATGCCGAGGACTGTCAACGGGAATTTGACGTTCCACCCGACGGATTCGGGGTCGTCGGCGGTGTCGGTCCGGGCGGCGCCATGGAAGGTAAGCATCACCATCCGGATGGTGTAGAAGGCGGTGACGAAGACGGCAAGCAGCCCCATGGCGTATGCAGCCAAGAGCAGTGGGCTGCCGCCGAGGCCATGGAGAAGGGTTTCGGTGAGGACTTCGTCTTTCGACCAGAACCCGGAGAAGGGGAAGATGCCGGCGAGGGCGAGGGAGCCGGCGAGGAACGTGAGATAGGTGACACGCATATGGTCTTTGAGGCCACCCATGTCCCACATGTTCTCGTTGTGATGCATGGCGATGATGACAGAGCCTGCACCGAGGAACAACAGCGCCTTGAAGATCGCATGCGTCGTCAAATGGAAGAACGCGGCGACATAGCCACCGGCACCGAGCGCTAACATCATATAGCCGTATTGGCTGATGGTGGAATAGGCTAACACCTGCTTGATTTCGTTTTTCACCAGGCCCATCGTTGCCGCGAATAACGCTGTGAAGCCGCCGATAAAGGCGATGATTGCGAGGACCTCTGGCAGCAGCGAGTAGAACCCATAGATCCGGGCAACCAGGTAGACGCCGGCGGCGACCATCGTTGCTGCGTGAATGAGCGCCGAGACCGGGGTGGGGCCTTCCATCGCGTCCGGCAGCCACGTATGCAGCGGGAACTGCGCTGATTTCCCGAGGACGCCGCCGAGGATCAACAAGCCAAGGATGGAAAACCACGTCGATGCTTCGAGGCCGAACACGGAGGCTCCGTCGGCGATGGCCGCTTCGGCTTGCGCCGGGAACCCTTCCGTCCCGGCGAACTGGCCGGTTCCAAAGGTGACGAACACGCCGACGACTGCGATGAGGAAGAAGTAATCACCGAACCTGGTGACCAAGAACGCTTTCTTCGCGGCCGAGGGGGGTGCTGGTTCTCGGAACCAAAATCCGATGAGGAGGAAGGAACACAGCCCGACGAGTTCGAAAAACATGAATGCCATCAGGAGGTTATCGGCGAAGACGAACGCGAGCATACTGGCAGAGAACAAGCCTAACCCGGCATAATATCGGGGGAGCCCGACCTCGCCTTGATCGTTCATATAGCCAAGCGAGAAGACATGCACCAGAAACGCAATCAACGAGACAATAACGAGCATTGCGGCCGAGAGTGGATCAATGAGGACGCCCAACGTTAAATCGAACGTGTCGGTCGCGTCAACGAAGGTGTATAACGTCTCGTTGTATGTTTCGCCGGTCACGTAGACTGTCGCCAACACGACCAGTGAGAGCCCGAGTGACATCCCGGTCGCCAGAATCCCGGCGAGGGCCCCGCGTTTCGGGAGCCACCGACCGGCGAGTAATGCGACGAGGAAGGAGGCAAATGGAAGCGCTGCAATCGCCGGCGCATACGCGAATATATCCGCCATGGTTACCACCTGAGTGATGTGGCCTCAGTCACATCCACATTATCGAAGTTCCGATGGAGGACCATGATTATCCCAATACCGATAGCGACTTCAGCGGCGGCCAGCGACATCGTGAACAGCACAAATACCTGGCCGGTGATGTTCTCCCAATAGAACGCAAACGCGACGAGATTGATGTTCGCCGCATTCAACATCAGCTCAACACTCATGAGGAACATCAACGCGTTTTTCCGGGTGAGGATCCCGAAGAGGCCGGTGCAGAATATTGCCGCCGAGAGCACTAGATACCATTCCGCTGGAACGGACCCCAGCACCATTATGCATCGCCCTCCTCATCCCGTTTCGCCAGCATAACGGCACCGTCGAGCGCGGCGTCTAACACGATAGCGATTGTGATAAACGCCACGAGGAAGCCTTCACTCGCGATGTCTCCGGCATCTAAGTTGAAGATGGCATACCCAATAGAACGGGTGACTGAGCCGTCGGCAAAGCCCTCTGCCGTGCCGAACCCGGCGGTGAGGAAGACCGCAGCCAGCAGCCCGAAGAGGCCCACGGCGACAACTCCGATGAGTTTGTTCGTTTCAGTATGGAGCCGTGGCCATGTCGTCATGGCAATGCCTCCTGTCCCGGGGCTTGATCACGACGGATGAACATGACAGCGAACGTAATCAAGACCAGGACACCGCCGACGTACACCAGGACCTGCATGACGGCGAGGAACTCAGCGTGCAACATCACGTAGTGGACCGCGACTGACAGCAGCGCCACACCCAAGAGTAACGCCGAATGCCAGACGTCACGGACCAACACGACGCCCATGCTCGCCCCAACAGTGATCAAGGCAAACAACAGGAACGCCAGTATCTCGTACGGTACGACAGCCATTATTTACCCCTGCTATCGGGTGCCCTTTGAAGATTTCCTTATGCGTCCGACGCCCCCCACACAATCGTGGGTATCATACAGGCAGCAATTCCCATCAATACCGGGGCCTCACTAGCTGCGTCACCGACACGGGAAACAGACAACAGACTGATATTTCGAAGCCACATCCCACCCCAGAGAGACCCATAATACTAACCATCAAAACCAGAGAATGGAGCGACATCGCTACCGAGAGCCCCAGAACCCTCCCAGCGGAGGGCCGATAGATCAATCACTCAGCGACATCAAACATCTCCCAGACCACGACCATCGCCCCAATAAAGACGACCGTGATGATACCGAGAAGCGCCTGCCACGTCCGCGTTGACAGATCACCGACAAAGAACGCGCCCATCCACATAATCAACGTCCCAAGCGAAATGGTGGCGATCACCAAGATCAACACGCGTTGGCCAAGGTCCTTCATTACCAGGAAAATACAGCATCAAGCCCGATAAACGCCGACCCGGCAAACGCAACCCCCTCCCCTCCCTCTCCATCCGGGATACGTGTTTTACTGGTAATCGATTTCGCCTTCGCCTTCACCGATCCAGCCGCCTCTGTCGGGTTCTCGGGAGGCGAGCGGGTCGATGTCTTTATACCAGGGAACGTTTTTGAGCTGTTCCATATTGTAGGCGAGATCGTCTTTGGTGTCGCCGGTGAACTCAAAGTTCTGGGTGAGGAGAATGGCGTCGACAGGACAGACTTCCTCACAGAGGCGGCAGTAAATACACTGGCCAACGTGGAGGTTGTATTGTTCGCCGTTACGCTCTTCATCCATGACGATCTGGATGGTGTCGTTCGGACAGACGTTCTCGCATTGCCGACACCAGATGCAGCGCTCCTGAGAGAACTTATGGATGCCGCGGAACCGGGGGGAGACGTCTGGGGTGTCTTCGGGATATTGGACGGTGAACTTCTGGCCGTCTAGGGCGTGTTTCATGGTCGTTGCCATCGATTTGAGCATGCCGATCATTATGCAATCACTCCAACGATAATCGCGGTTAACACCAGGTTCGCAAATGCAAGCACGAGGATGCCTTTCCACCCGATCTCGATTGCCTGATCTATCCGGACGCGAGGGAGTGCCGAGCGCGCCCATTGGGTGAACAGGTACACCGCCCAGATTTTGATGAGGAACCAGGCGATCCCCGGCAAGACGGGGCCGGCGGGGCCGCCGAGGAAGATTGTTGCGATGATGGCGCCGCCGAGGAAGATATGGATGAACTCTCCCAGATAGATTAGGACGAAGTAGACGCTGGAGTACTCGGTTTGATAGCCAGCGACGATTTCTGTGGGTGCTTCGGGAACGTCGAAGGGATTCCGCCCGATTTCCATCATGTTGGCGGCGAGGAATAAGACGAACGCGAAGGGGTTGACGAATGCATACCAGGACGGGATTGCGATGGCGCCGATGGTCGTGAGGGTTTCTTGTTGGGCGGCGACGATCTCGCTCATTTGGAGGGAGCCCGCAAACAGGACGACGGAGGCAGCGATCAGGACGAGCGGGATTTCGTACGCTAGGTTTTGGGCGACGGCGCGGAGCCCACCGAGGAGGGAGTATTTGTTGTTCGAGGCATAGCCGGCCATCACGAGCCCAACGGACGCGATCGATGCAACGGCGAAGACGTAGATTAATCCGACTTCAGGGTCGGCGAGGTGAATGCCGTTCCCCATGGGGATGACGGCGAACCCGAGGAGGGCTGAGCTGGCGATGACGAGGGGAGCGAGGTCCCAGGCTGGGCGGTCGACGCCTTCCGGGACGATGAGTTCTTTTGACAACAACCGGACGGCGTCGGCGACAATGATGAGGAGGCCGGCAGGACCGACGCGATTGACAGCGTAGCGGTCGGTAAAGGCGGCGGTAATTTTCCGTTTGGCCCATGGACCGGCGAGTGCCGTCATCGTCATCATGAGGGTCCCGATGAATGCAGCGCCGATGAACGCGGCGAGGAATTCTTGGCCGGGGGACATCTCGGAGCCGAACCCGAGGAGCCGACCGATGATATCGGGAAGGAGCGTTTGACCGGTGATCATCGATCCACCTCACCGAGGACGACATCGAGGCTGCCGAGGGACGCGATGAGGTCGGGGACGTACTCACCTTGCGCCATATCACGGAGGGTATGGAGGTTATGGAAGCATGGGCTCCGGATCTTGAAGCGGGCTGGGGTATCCGTCCCGTCGGCGCGGATATAGATGCCGAGTTCCCCTTTGGCGTTCTCGACGGCTGCGTAGACTTCACGGTCGGCGTCCGGTTTGAGTGTCCGGGGGACATTCGATTGGATGTCGCGTTCGTCGTCGGGCCATTCTTCGAGTAAATCAATACATTGCGACACGATCTTCGCTGATTCTTCCAGTTCGCGGAGTCGGACGAGGACGCGACTGTAATTGTCTGCGCCGTCTTCGGTGATGACATCCCAGTCGAGTTCGGGATAGTAGCCATAGGGGTCGTCGCGACGGAGGTCGTAGTCGATCCCGGAGGCCCGCGCCACGGGACCGGTGGCGCCATATTGTTTGGCGACGTCTGGGGGGAGTTCACCGGTCCCGACACACCGCATCTGGAAGATTTCATTCCCGGTGAGGAGGTTGTGGTACTCGGTGATCTTGGCGGGGAGGCCGTCGAGGAAGTCCCGGGTTTTCTCGTAGAATTCGTCGCTGGGTTCGGGGACATCCCAGGCGACGCCGCCCAGTCGGAAGTAGTTGTACATCATCCGTTGGCCGGTGAGGTCTTCGAGGATGTCTTGGGCGATTTCTCGGTCGCGGAACGCGTACTGGAAGATCGCGGTGAAGTCCCCAAAGACATCGAGGGCGAACGTCCCGACGGCCAGGAAGTGGCCGGCCATACGGCTGAGTTCACAGCCTAACGTCCGCAGCACTTGGGCGTAGTCAGGTACATCGATTTCGGCGAGTTCCTCGGCTGCGCGGGCATACGCCCACTCGTTCAGCATGTTCGCGGTGTAATCCCACCGGTCGGGATACGGCATGATCTGGTGGCGGTAGGTGTTCTGCTGACACATCTGCTCTTCACACCGGTGGAGATACCCGATGTCGGGTTCGACATCGACGACCTGTTCGCCGTCAAGAACGGCCTCAATATGGAGGACGCCGTGAGTCGCCGGATGGTGGGGCCCGATATTGATGAACATCGTGTCGGATTCGGCAGCCACCTCTCCGCCCGTCTGGTCGGAGTGGGCTTCCCCTGCACGCTGGTCTGGTTCAATCGGGTTGGCGTGCTCTCGATACGCGACAACTTGTGGTTTTTCTGGGTTGTAATCCAGCGAGAGTGGATGGCCCTGCCAGGTTTCTGGGAGTAGGATCCGTTCGAGGTTTGGATGGCCCTCGTATTCGATGCCGACGAGGTCATATGCCTCTCGTTCGTGCCAGTCGGCCGTTCGATACACGGGTTCGGCGGTCTGTGAAACCGGGTTGTCCTTCGAGGTCGGGACGACGACGCCGACTTCCTGCGTCCGGTCATCGTATTTGGTGAGATGATAGATGGACTCATAGCGGTCGGCGTACTCCTGGGCGGTGACACACGAGAGGTGGTCGAACCCGGCTTCATCGCGGAGGCGGAAAAGGACATCCTGGACGGCATCGGGCCGGATGATGAATGCTGGTGCATTGACGTGGCTGTCACGATCCAACACGTGGTCACCGAGGAGGTCTTCGAGGGCGTCGTAATCGATTGTGCCTTCGTTAGTTTCACCGACGTCCGTGGGCCGTGATTGTTCGAGGCTCATGGTGAATCAGCCCAATTATACCGCATGACGAGGTCATCTTCATCGATCTGGTCAGCCAAGTGTTGAACCAGTTCATCCTGGTCAAGATCACCGAACTGTTCGAGTTCGTATGGTTTGACCGTGATAGGCGAGGTTTCCCCATTGGCAATCCGCTCTTGGAGTTTCGCGACGGCATAAATCAGTGCCTCCGGCCGCGGTGGACACCCCGGAACATGGATGTCGACCGGGATGATTTCTTCAGCACCTTTCACCACGTTATATCCTTCCTGGAAGGGCCCGCCGGCGGCCGTACAGTTCCCCATCCCGATCACGAATTTCGGTTCCGGCATTTGGTCATAGATCCGTTTCAATCGCGGCCCAAATTTAGAAACGATTGTGCCCGGGACGATGATAACGTCTGCTTGCCGAGGCGATGCGCGGGGGACCCCAGCCCCGAAGCGATCGAGGTCATGCTTGATGGCGTAGGTGTGGATCATCTCCATGCTACAGCAGGCAATGCCGAACTGGAGCATGAACATGGATGAGCTCCGCACCCAGTTCATGAATTTATCGAACTTGGTGAGGATGAACGGCGAGGCACCGAAGGCCTCCCGGAGTTTCGAGTTGAACCGATTGTCAACACCCGTACCCATCCGTGCTTCTTGCGTCGTCACTGTGTCGTGGAGTTCCTGGTCACTGCTCATAGTTCACTCTTGATTTCTGCCCGTTCGCTTCGCACCCAGCGGACGGCCCCGTTCCGCCACGCCCAGATGAGTCCAATCAATAACACCGTAAGGAACGCCAGCATTGGGCCGAGGACTGACGTCAACCCGAATTCGGCGACCGCGTCACTGTAAATCAATGCCCACGGGAAGATGAGCACTGTCTCGATGTCGAAGACAACAAACAGCAGCGCGATCATGTAATACTGGATATTGAACCGGATTCGGGTCGTGCCCGTCGGGATTTCACCGGACTCATAGATGGCGCGTTTACCTTGTTCCGGGACGCTGGGACGGATTAGACTCGAGACCGCAATCATTGAAACCGGGATGATGACAGCGATCAGTGCCAGCGCACCGACAGCGATCCATGGATTACTCATCGGCTGTGTATCGTTTGATGGTTGGGAAGACGCCTACATAAGAATTGTTGACTTGCCTTCCCGGGGTTTCACAAGACCGTCTGGCGGTTTCCAGAAGCCGGCCACTCAGCCATCGCAGGCAGGACCAACGACGAGACCGCCGGCGGACATCACGCCGTCGCCCATTACAGCGGCCAAAAATCGACGATGGGTTACTGGTCATTCCGGTGGGCGCGGAACTGGTCGGTGCCCTCGCGGTGCAGCTGCATTGATACCTCACCAACGCCCGATTGAAGGTCGTCGTGGTATGCCTCAAGCCGAGAGTCGAGGTCAGAATGTTTGCGCGCGAGGATTTGTACCGCCGAGAGCGCGGCATTAAACGATTTACCGGCGTCGACGGCGACGATTGGTGCGCCCGTCGGCATCCCGATCACGGAATCGACTGATTTCTCCTGGACGGGGACGCCAATGACCGGCACCGGATACGCGATGGATGCGGTCATATTCGGGAGATCGGCCGATTTCCCGCCCGCCCCAGCAATAATCACATCCAGTCCACGGGCACGGGCAGTCTCGCCGTAGGCGTACATGAGGGAGGGCGTACGATGGGCCGAAATCACGAACGTTTCAAACGTGAACCGGGATGCCGGGGGGTTATCGTAATCGGTGACCTCGTCAAACCCGAGCTCGGTGAGGGCGTCGTAGGCTCCAGCCATCACGTCGAGATCCGAGTCAGACCCCATGATAATCCCCACATCGGGAGTCGCCTCGGGACCTCGGTCACGATCCGCTTCAGTCTGGAGTAAGGCAATGAGGTCTTGGACCTCTGTAGCGGTCGACATGTATCAACTCGCGGTCGGGTGGGGCTTTGTCGTTGTGGTACTCGCCAAGCCTACTGGCCAGTAACCTCACCCCGGACGACGGAATACCGCGGCCTGACGGCGTATCGCTGCGATGGACCGTGGTCCGAACGGTGGATGCCAAACGTTCTAAGTAAGGTGAGGGTGGCGCAGTGTTCGGGTTTTATAACAAAGGATACTGCCTCCAAGGCCCGGGTTATGCGTCCGGACCGACCGACAGTGCGGGGGGATGAGTGTACCCATGAGCGACCGAGTGAAGGGGGCACCCGGAGGGAAGCATAGTGACGAATCAAAGAGTGGCGGGATGCCGTCCTCCAGGAGACTGGAGGAGGCTTCATCGTCGAAGTCTGCGTGTTGGCGTGATGATTGCGGTTCTCGTTGGTGTCGGCATCGCCGCTGGCGGCGTGATAGGCACTGGATTCCCGGGCGGTGATGGCCTCACCCAGCCTGTCGCTGCCCAAACACAAGATGCAGGTGACGATGCGGCGGGTGATGTGCTCGGTGACGCGGGGAATCTCAGCGATGCGGAGACAACCATCGTCGGTAATGCAAGCAATGACACCACCGGATTCGACGTCGTTTCGGCGGGTGATGTCAACGATGATGGTTACCAGGATATCCTTGTGACCGCGCCTGGGGCCGACCATCCAGACCACGACACCGCGAGAAATGACACCCTCTCGGTGTGGCCATGGCCTACCGCAACCGGGCCACCATGGAACCAGACAACAGACACGTTCAATGATGGGCTCCATCGGAATGCGTCGTTCAATGCCTCTGTCGATGACCGGAGTGCTGGCGTCGTGTACCTGTTCTACGGCCCGGTTACTAGCTCTGCGCTTGATGTCAGTCAAGCGAATGTGACGTTTCATGGCGCGCCGGGCGATCAGGCCGGCTGGTCGGTAACAACCGGGAATCTCACGACCGGTGCTGGGACTGATATCGCCATTGGTGCGCCAGGGAATGCGAGTCGGACGGAAAACATCTCGGTTGGCCCGTTCAATGATAGTGGCGCGGTCTATATCGTGAATGGTTCCGCGGCGTTGCCGAGCCAGGTGAATCTCTCGACAGACGCCGATGCTGTCTACCAGGGGAGTACGCCGACCGACCGCGCCGGACATGCCGTTGCGACAGTCCCAACTGCGAATCGCTCCGATGAGATGGCGGCTAACGCACGCGACGATCATGATACCGTCAGGGGTACCGGTCGTGATGGGCTTCTCGTTGGCGCACCGTTCGATGACCGTGCCGGCGAGAATGCAGGCGCGGTCTTCATGGTCACGTCGGTGACTGAGGGAGGCGGTGATCTCACCACGATGGCAAACGCCACATACACGGGGGCAGGACCGGGGAGCGCCGTCGGGTGGGCGGTCGCTGATGCCGGTGATGTCACGGATAACGGGAGCCACGAGATCATCATCGGGGCACCGTACAACCAGAGTAACGCGACAGAGAATCGTACCGGGGCAGCCTATGTTGTCTCGCCCGAGCCGTTGAAGACGACTGCGCAACCAACGGCATTGAACGACACGAATGCGTCGCGTCGCGTCAATGTCACCGAGGGAGTCGCCCTGCATGGGGTCGGCGGACACGACGGGGCGGGATGGGCAGTCGATACCGCGGGCGACACGAACGGGGATGGGAACAGTGATGTCATAGTTGGGGCACCGGGGAACAATTCGACCGGGCCTGCTGCCGGTGCCGCCTATGTGGTGAACGGGACCGACATCGCGGATGATAATCTGTCGCTTGCTGACGCCCGGTTGACGGTCTATGGGGAAGGAGCGGGTGATCACGCTGGCTGGTCGGTCGCCGGTAGAGCATCTGGCGACCTCATCTGTAACGGCTACGATGATGTCATCATCGGGGCTCCATTCAATGCGAGTACCGACACGGATGGCTTCCCTGGCGCGGCCTATATTGTCGAAGGCTCGGCTCCGGTCACCGAGCGGACGCTCACTCGCGACGATGGCCGATTGCGTGGTGCGGCTCGCACCGACGCCGTTGGATGGGCCGTCGCATCCGGCGGTGAAGCCACAGGTGACAACGCGAGCGATGTCCTCGTCGGGTCTCCACTGGCGAATACCACCGGTGGGGCGACTGCTGGAGTAGCGGCCGTGATTGCAGGCGACTGTCCAATGGCGCCACCTGACGATACCGAGAAACGACCACGGCGCGACCGGCCGCGGAAAACGCCGCCGACGCCACCAGAGAAGCCGACACCACCGCCTGCCGAGACAGAGCGCCAAATCGATTCATGTATGACAATTGATGAACCTGGGTCCTATGAGCTCACCCGCGATTTGGTCGACCGGCCGGAACCGATCTGCATTGCGATTCGAGCAAGCGACGTCACACTAGACGGGAACGGCCACACCGTTGACGGGACGGATGCCGATGCCAGTGTCGGTATCGGGATTTATGGATCCCGGACAACACGAACGGAGAACGTCACGGTACGAGACCTCCAGGCAGAAGATTGGGGGACCGGAATCCAGGTTAGTGGGGTCCAAGAGCTGCCGGCAACGGCAACCCTCGAAGATGTCGTCACGACCGACAACGAAGGCGATGGCATCCTTCTTGCGTTCGCGAGCGGATCCGAACTCCAGGAAGTCCGTGCAACGGAGAATCACAACGGGATTGCCGTCTGGAATACGGACGACATCACCGTCGAGAGTACGACAGCCGCAGCGAATACTCGCTTCGGGATTGAACTCATCACCCAGGTCACTGATGGCGACCTGACTGACATCACAGCCACAGATAACGGTCGAAGCGGTATCTCGATCGGGCGAGGCGGCGGAGAATCGCACGTCTCGATAACTGGCGTAGCTGCCGCTGACAATGGAGAAGCAGGCCTCCAGATAACCGATCAAGGGACGAGTACCATCCAAAATGCAGTCATCGAACGCAACGATAACGCCGGCATCCGCCTCGAAGATACAGCGACAACTCGCCTCACCGACGTCACGATACGAGAGAATACCGGCTGGCAACTCCAGTCGGAAACCACAGATGCAGCGATAACAGCGACCAGGCTCATGGTCGGTGATGACGCCAACGTCACGTTTAGTGAGGAATCTGTCTCACTCAACGCGGTTGACCGAGACGAACTCCCAGGCCTTCCCCCGAATGCATCCGCCATCGGGACGGGGTTTACGGTCGACGGTGTTGCCGACTCCATCAACGCGACGCTGCGATACGATGACGATGACATCAACGCAGATAACATCGCCCTCTGGCGCTATAATGGAACCGCCTGGACAGCGGTTGCGAACACCTCCACCACGTCACCCGGCGTGCTCAGAGCGGCCATTAGCACAGACGGGGTCTTCGCACCAATCGAGTATACTCCGAGGGATGACGACGCGATCGAAGAGCCGATTGACTTCATTGACTGTCAAACCGCCGATATACACGGGAACTACACAGAAGCTGAAGTCAGTATTGCCTACTACTCGCCGTTCGGATTCGACACCGAGATCATCCACGTTGAGAACCTTGAGAACACCACACGGGTAGCGAACCTCACCGCCGCCGGCATTAACGGGTATGCCATCGGTGCCGTCTCGCTGTACAACGAAACCAACCAAGAAGTCGCAACGGCGCTACACCCGGATAACGACGCCTGTACCCAAGCAATTCGGCCAGCCATGTCAACCATCGAATATGACACTGCAGAAGCACTCACGAACGACACAATCGATGTCACGTTCGCCTACACCAATCCCAACACCGATGGAATCAGTCCAGCGATATCGGTGACCGAGGGCCAAACCACCGACCTCCCGCCGACTACCCTCGACCCCGGCGATAATACGTTCACCGTCACCTGGACACCCCAAACCGACAATGAAACACTCATGCTCGAACTCGATATGACTCGATTCGGATACACCGACCCCAACGCAACCATCACCGCAGCAACCCCACCAGCCTCAACCATCCTCAACCAATCTCTCACCAACCAAACCACACCCACAGAAACACCGGCGGACACACCTACAGCCACACCAACGCCATCACCAACACCAACGGAAACACCACAAGATACACCGACTGACACACCCGAAACAACACCCACTCCGACCGAAACAGAACCCACACCAACAGACACGCCAACACCAACGCCAACCACAACACCCTCACCGACTCCAACGAATACACCGACGGATTCGCCACCGCCGGACCCTCCAGCGGGCCCGCCAGACGACCGCGGTCGGGGTCCGCAGGCTGCAGCTAATGTAGATGAGAACGACTCCGCGTCAGCCGACGCTGAAGGGTAGGTGAAGTCCGGATGTGAGAGTCATCGGTGGATCGGTGAGGAAGCTCGGATGTTGTGAAGGAGGATGGATCGTGACATGGTTATCGGAAGGTGACAGCATCTTGGAGGGCGTGTGCCTGCGATATGAGGTCTGGGTCGGTGGTGTTGCTGTCGGCTGTTTCGGTCAGCGTGACATGCCCCATTTTCCGGAGTGGCCGGACCTCGCGTTTACCGTACCAATGGAGCGATGCGTTATCCGTCCCTAAGATCGACTCCGCCCCGGTCAGGCTTGCCGGTTCGGGGTCGTCGACATCCCCGAGGAGATTCGTCGTTACGGTGGGTGCTCGACGCGTGGTGGCGCCGAGCGGCCAGCCGAGGACCGCCCGGACATGTTGTTCAAACTGGGACGTGGTGGCTCCCTCGATCGTCCAATGCCCCGAGTTGTGGGGTCGGGGTGCGACTTCATTGACGAGGATGTCACCCGTCTTGGTTTCGAAGAGTTCGATGCCATACACGCCGCGGCCGTCGAGCAACTCAAGGACATCGAACGCCACAGCTCGTGCAGCCTCGCTGTCATCGGTGTCAGTTCTGGGTGGGGTGACCGTCGTCCGCAGTATTTCGTCTTCATGGATCGTTTCGGTGACCGGATAGGCCCGATGGTCTGTCTTGCCGCGGACACCGATCACGGCGAGTTCCCGTTCGAAGCTGATGAATTCCTCAGCGAGAGCGGCCCCGCCGACTGCATCAAGCGCGTCAGCCGCCTCTGCAGGTGTCTGGACGGGGAGATTACCGCGGCCGTCGTAGCCCCCCTCACGCGCTTTCAGCATGAGCGGCCAGCCCAGCTCGTCCCCGGCCGCCCGGAGGTCGTCAACAGTGTCAACGCGGCGGAATGCTGGTGTTGGAATCCCAGCATCCGCGTACGCTTGGTTTTGAATGAGTTTGTCCTGGATGGTCCGGAGTGTATCTGGGGCGGGATGGACGGGGGTATCAGTTGCCGTCTCGACCCGTTCGAGGGCATCAGGATCTGCGAGCTCGATTTCGTAGGTCAAGACCTCGACCCGTTCAGCCAACGTCCGGATGGTGTCGCCGTCATCGAACCCACCAACGATTTGATCACGAACAACGGGGGCGGCCGGACAGTCCGGAGTCGGGTCAGAGACGATCAAGTCGACACCGAGTGCCCCGGCAGCCTCACCCATCATGCGGCCGAGCTGGCCGCCGCCGACGACTCCGAGGGTCGCTGCAGGCGTCGTATGCTCCATATAGGAGGCATCATTCGGGAGGCTTCGAGAAAGTTGCTGTTCAGCCAGCCGACTGCCGACCACTGCCAATCATCCCGTGAAATCCCCACGTCATCAAGTCCAATCACTCCCGACTGCGACCGGGGACGGGTCAGGTGGACTCACAACTGGGTGTCATCGAGGTAGTAGATGAATGGGGTGTCTGTATTCCGCATGAGATGGATGCGTTGTGTGTATCGGTCATCGATGCGTTGATCGACAGCGGCGCGGTCATCAGCGTGAGCGATGACCACTGGCGGATCGCCAGCCAAGGCTGTCTCGAGGTCGGCCGCGGTCGGCGCGCACTCGACGGTCATGTCGTGGGCCTCAAAATACCATGGCAGGGGGAGAGCGTTGAACCAGTTGGCACAGGTCGGTCGACGCTCAAGTTCTTCCTGGCCCGTGGGATTGTGGAAATGCTCACCGTACAGGATGACATCTGTCCCCTCTGTTTGGGCCGCGAGTGTCTCCATGTCTCGGATGGTGGGTTCGACGTCACCAGCTGGTTGAGCGTATTGGACGAGCGGGTTGGTGTCGGCTTTCGGGTCTGCATACGTCGTTGCGTACCCGGTCCCTGCCATCGACCCGATGAGTACGATCCCAATGAGGAGGATTAATCCGAGCCCGATGCGGTCGTCTGCGTCATGGGCTTCGCGGGCCCACCGGGTGAGGATACCGGCGGCGTAGGCAGCCGGGATTGCGAGTGGGAGGATGACATGGACGACGAGCCACGCTGACCCACCGATGTCCATAATAAAGGGGTAGCCGATGAGGGATGCGATCCCCCAGTAGAACGCAAAGGAGACGAGGTCGTCCGGGGTGGCGTCGCTGTAGAGTGTGGCGATGAATCCGGCCGCTGCGAGGACGGCGATAACGGCGGATGATTCGACGGTGATGAGGAGGAGGTCACCAAGGAATTCGAGATATGGATTGGGGTCGTCTGTCCTGGGGGTGATCCATTGACAGCTGTACAGTTCGGCGGTGGAGCCGAGTGTGAAGACGGCGAGTCGGGGGAGTAAGAGTGGATTGGCGATGGCTTCTCCGAGCGTGGGTGCGTTTGCGACGGTGAAATACCCGTCGTAGGAGAGGCAGGATCGGTAGTAGAGGCTCTGGGATGGCACGGCCCCGCGTGGGGCGTAGACGACGATGATTGTGAGGACAAACAGGCCACCGCTGGCGGCGATAGCGGATATATAGCGTTTGAGCCCGGACGCCGTCCAGGTAGCGTAACGGGCGAGCACGGTTGTCGGCGATTCAGGTGTAAAGCGGGCAAAGAGGAGACGGTGATGGAGCAAGAGAATTGCGGCCCCGAGCCATGCGACGAGGTAGGCAATGGTGTTTTCTTTGGCGCCGAATCCGAGACCGAGGAGGAGTGCCGTCGGGAAGAGGTATCGGGGGTCGTCAAAGTCAATGGCGCGGATGAGGCAACCGAAGGCAACGAAACAGAACGCGCCGACGAGGATGTCACTCCGCATAAACCGGGAATAATACAGGAGAACCGGGTTGACTGCGAGGAAGCCGGCAAGTGCGATGGTTGAGGCGGTGGTGAGGCGGTGACGAAACAGGAGGGCGGCCAGTGGAAGTGCGCTCCCGACGAGTACGGGAACGAGGCGGATGACGGTGTCGGTTGGCCCGAGGAGTCCGATGAGTGGGGCGTTGACGAGATGGATGAGTGGCCCATGGATAATGGGGCGGTAGAAGAGAACGCCGGTCTCGTGGTATTCAAGAATCCAGTATGCGACACGGGCCTCGTCCCAATGGGTGCCGCGAGCACCAACGGCGACGAGGCGGAGGACAAGGGCGAGGACGGTCAGGGCAATGACCGCCTGGAGGGTGCGGTCGGTACGGGCAGTCATTGAGGGATAGCTGTAGGGGAGGGGATAAGAACGCTGTTGGTTACTCTCCGTGAAGTGGTGTGGCGACACCACCACATGATACGGTACATGTTACCGAATAACAAGATTGAAACAGGTGGGGCACCAATTCACAGGGGATTATGGCCCACCATCAACCCACATTTGAGACACGGGACCGGAAACGCCTCTATGAATTCATCACCGACCGCGGCGGCGTAACCTATGACGACCTCATCGATGCCGACCTCCTGACCGACCCAGACCGCTACCGACAACTCATCGCCGTCATGAAGCGCGATGGACTCCTCAAAGAAGACGACGGCACGCTCAAACCCGCCATCGACGCTGGCACCGAAGAAACCCACTCGATGAACGGAACGACAGTCACGATCCGAACCGCACGCCAAGAAGACATCTCTGGCATCATCGGTGTCATGCGGCAAATCGCCAGCGAAAAACGATACGTGACATCCTCCGCGCCGTGAACGGCGCGGCTTCCCTACACAGAGGGAACCCGGCCTGCTTCCGGTCGGTTTTAGGACGTGCTCTCCCGAGGTCGGCGGGGTGGGTTTCGACCCTCGCTCGGGAGCGTCCTGTGGCCCTGTCACGGGGGCTCCCATCCGCAAGCGAGTCATCGCCGCGCGGTTTCTCGACGCGGCTCTCTCCCAAGCGGTCGTGCCTCGCGGCACATCCACCGGCGCGGTTCACACCTTTTGACCGGGCTTCCCGCGCACCGCAGACATGGGTGGAATGCGGCCCGACTCCCGCCGCGTGCCGACAGCGGGAGTCGGCGGAACCCGTGTGTGAACTGTCAGCACGGTCGATACTAAGCGTTGGGGTTCCTGACAGGCCGAATCCGGTGGTCTGTAGCACGGAGCGTACGCGATTCACGCCCGGCGTGAACGCCGGGATTCTCTCGTTGTTAGAAGATAGCGCCTTAATGCACCACGACCTCGAAGATCAACGCTACTTCGTCGCCACTATAGACGACGAAGTCATTGCGTGGTGTGGCGTCGAACGCCCCACCATCGAAAAACTCGCACACACCGCCGAACTCACCCTCGGCGTCCTCGATGAATACCGCGGGAACACGATCGGGAGTCACCTCATGGCCCGCGCACTCACCTGGGCCGAATCCGAAGGCTTCCACAAGGTGTACAATAGCATCCCGGCAACGAACCACGCCGGCATCGAGTTCCTCGAAGACCACGACTGGAATACCGAAGCCATCCGGCGAGACCACTATCAAATCGACGCCGAATTTGTCGACGAAGTCATGATGGCGGTCACCTTCACCTAGTCCAGACATGGAAGTGTGACGGAAGTTCGGCACATCTTTTAGGCGGCCTGACTGACCGGCGGGTATGGTTGCGCTCGGATTGGTGGTCGCACAGTTCAACAAAGAGCGACCAATCACGCAAGAGATGGCGACGCGTGCACGGGAAGCGGCTGCCGATGCGGGTGCAGATATCACCGAGACACTCGAGACCCCAGGATCGTATGATACCCCGCTGGCCGCAGACCGCTTGGCCCGTCGTGACGACATCGATGCCGTGGCAGTCATCGGCGCGATCATCACCGGGGATACCGACCATGACCGTGTAATTGCCGATGCGGCCGCACAGGGTCTGACCGAGGTTGCGTTAAACCGAGATACCCCGGTGACACTCGGGATCAGCGGGCCAGGGATGACTGCGACTGAAGCCGCGGAACGGATTGAGTATGGGGCCACAGCCGTTGAGAGCGCTGTCGCGCTCGTCGAGGAACTTGAATCATGACGATGACCTTCACTGACCGCCTGCAACGAGTTGAACCGAGTGCGACCCTCGCAATCAGTAACCGTGCCGCCCAGTTGACTGCTGATGGAGTTGACGTCGTCGATCTCTCTGTCGGCGAACCTGATTTCCCCACACCGGAAAACATTGTTCAGGCGGGTAAAACCGCGTTAGATAATGGCTATACCGGGTATGCGCCGTCCAATGGCATCCCGTCATTGAAGGAAGCCATTGTCGAAAAACTCGCGGATGACAATCTCACGTATGCTCCTGACGAAGTGATTGTGACACCGGGCGCCAAGCAAGCGTTATACGAAACCTTTCAAGCGCTTGTTGAGGACGGCGATGAAGTCGTTCTCTTAGATCCTGCGTGGGTGAGTTATGAAGCGATGGCGAAGATGGCAGGCGCATCCCTCACGCGCGTCGACCTCTCCAGCCACGACTTCCAGTTGGCGCCCGCCCTTGACGCGCTCGCCGAGGCGGTGTCTGATGAGACTGCCCTCGTGGTCGTTAATTCACCGTCGAATCCGTCCGGTGCCGTGTATACGGAAGCCGCACTTGAGGGAGTTCGAGACCTCGCCGTCGACCATGAATTCACGGTCATCGCCGACGAGATATACAAATCGATTACGTACGGAGCCACACCGCCGTCGCTTGGCTCGATGGACGGCATGCATGAGCGGACCGTCACGATCAACGGATTCTCAAAAGCCTACTCCATGACGGGCTGGCGACTCGGCTACTTGGCAGCCCCCACGCCCCTCATCGAACAGGCAGGGAAGCTCCACTCCCACTCCGTCTCCTGCGCCACGCATTTCGTGCAATACGCCGGGGTAGAAGCTTTACAGGATACCGATGAAGCAGTCGAAGAGATGCGTGCATCCTTCGAAGAGCGCCGGGACGTGGTTCTCGAGTTACTCGCCGAGGAAGGCATCGAGATACCGGTCCCCGACGGCGCGTTCTATATGATGATTCCCATCGATGAGAACTGTCCGGGGCTGGCCGACCACGACACCGATGCTGACGAGGCAGTCGATCAAGCGTGGTGTGAAGGCGCCATCGACAATGCCCATGTAGCGACCGTGCCGGGCAGCGCGTTCGGAACGCCGGGGTATGCCCGGATTTCGTATGCAGCCGATAAATCCCGGTTACAGGAAGGTATCGAGCGTCTCACCACTTCCGGATACCTCTAATAAGGCCAACCGGCCGTTGTCGAAATGGCGACGGAAACATCATGCCGCATCTCCCGCGACGATAGCAACCTGCCTCCGAGTCCCCCTGGACGTTGGAGCTGGTATGCTGGCGTTCGCTCGGGTACGACACCAGACGAGAGGAGTGATTAATCTTGGAGTGCGTCACCGATGCGTTCTAATTCACGACGGATATCGTGGAGTTCGTCCCGGATTTTCCTGACCTCGCGCGTTAATTCTTCGTTGCCAGCGCCTTCACCGCCAGGCGACCCGCCGAGGGCCCCGCCACCGCCACCGGGACCGCCACCCATCATGCCGCCCATCATTTGGGCGAACGGACTGCCGCCCATACCGCCACCGCCCGGGCCACCTGGACCACCGAGCATCTCTTCCATTTTCTCTTCACGACTGAGATCTTCGCCACCCTCACCTTCACGGTCGTCGGCGCGCTCTTGCCGGATTTCTTCCACCCGTTCGCGGAAGGACTTCTCCTCATCACTGGCCGGCGAGTCTGCCCCTGATTGCTCCCCAGAAGCATCTGGGGAATCATCGGGCCCTGGGTCTGTCGCGGAGTCAGCCTCGGGTTCTTGGTCTGCGCGACCGCCGTCATCTTCTTCGTTTGTCATACCCCCTCTTGCGACTCCCGCCAGAAAAGTCTGCATGTCCCAGTCGAGCCATCAGCCAAAGGATTCGAGACTGGACTGGAGCTTGGAGGGTGATGCACCCGTCGTGACTTCATACCCGACGAGGTCGCGTAAATCGACGGCATATGTCCCACCAGCCCGGTTTAACAGGAGAATACGGCCTTTGGTCCCGGCAACCGTGCCGGCAGCGATGGTCTCGTGGACCGGCGCAGTGTCCACTACGAGATCATACGAGAACGCGTAGGTATCAATCACATCGAAATCAGCAAGCAGCGTCTGCCATGCAGTCTCGTTCACGGCTCGGTCGAGGCCCTCGATCTTCGTGGTGACGTGGACGGCATCCGGGATGGGGACGGAAGTCGCAAGGTCGGCTTCGAGTTCTCTGGCGATGCGGCCATTGACGACGGTATAGAGATGAGCGCCACGGTCAGCGCCTTGTTCACGGAGCCGGGTGGTCAACCGGTTGGTTTTCGTGACACCGACTTTGAATGTCTCTGGGGCAAAGGCAGCGAAGTACACGGCGTGTTGTTGGTGACAGTCCATTTCTGCTTTGAGGCAAGTCCCGGTGCAGCGAGCACAAATCCACGTGTGGTCGTGCGTCTCACAATATGGGGATCCAGGGTGCTCGCATGGCACATGATCGGTCCCATCGACCGCGCCAGCACAATGCCGGTCGCCGAGCGTATACTCGAGATCCCGACCGACGGGGAGGGGCTCCGCGGTGGTGACCCCATCGCGGGCGACGAGCAATGCTGCTGGGTCGTCGGAACCAGCCGCCGTTTCGTACCCAACAATCTGCACGTCCACACCTATGGAGGCGGTCCGTATAGCTTCCTCGCCGACTCCACGTGCCTTGACCCGCGAGCAGTCGATATCTCGTGACATCCTCGCCGCCTTAACGGGCGACGCGTCCCGAGGTTCCTATGGTACTCCCGTCAATTCGGATGGGTGGGAATCGACGGTTTGCGACCGACGGCACTGGCAGTGCCACGCGACCGATACTCGTCCCCGGCGTGGGGTAGCGAGGTATCAGGTTGTGTTGTGTCGGTCGGCGCGGTCGGCTCACTGTTTTGATGTCGGCTCTCACCGTGGCAACCACCGAATCAACTGCCAGTTTTCCGCACACATCCCAGATATGAACCGATGGGATGTGAACCGTCGCTACGCACAGTGAACGTAACCGAAGACAGGCGCTG
>CAZSSY010000026.1:0-36105 GCA_964609565.1 uncultured Natronomonas sp. | reverse complement strand
CGTGACGGATTTGGCTTGCTCAACATCTTCGACGAAGAGACGTTGATCGCCACCGATGTCTTTCTCAGCGACCGAACCAGCGAATCCTACATCATCTTCGGTCATGTCGTCAAGACTGGATACGATTCGAGCACCGGTTGCTCGGGCGATTGCTTTCTGATCAGAGTCTTTGACCCGGCGGGCTGCAATAATACCTTCTTGGGCAAGGAAGTGCTGGGCCATGTCGTCAATTCCGCTGTCCACGAAGACAACGTCCGCGCCGACATCGACGAGTTTGTCGACCATTTCGCGGAGTTGTTGTTCTTCTTGGTCGAGGAATTGTTGGAGTTGGTCGGGGTCGGTAACGTTTACTTCTGCATCGATTTCGGTCTCTTTGACTTCGATGGGGGTATCGAGTAACGCGACGTCGGCGTCCTCGACGAAGTACGGCATGTTGTCGTGGACGCGTTCTTTACCTACGATGACGCCTTCGACGAGTTCAGTTTCGTCGACGGATCCGCCGACGACCTTTTCGATTTTGATGTTATCTATATCGATGTCCGTATCGTCGGCGATGGCGCGGACAGCGTTGACAACAAGGCCAGCCAGCCGGTCTTTTGATGCTTCGGCGCCTTTACCGGTCATCGCCGTGGCTGCGATGGCTTCGAGGGTCTCGGTGTCGTCCTCCTCGACGTCGATCGACACGTCATCGAGGATGGCTTTGGCTTCTTCTGCGGCTTGTCGGTATCCTTGGGCGAGGATGGTTGCGTGGATATCTTGGTCAAGGAGGTCTTCGGCTTTCGAGAGGAGTTCGCCAGCGATAACGACACTGGTCGTTGTGCCGTCGCCGACTTCATCTTCTTGTGTTTCGGCAACCTCGACGATCATATTGGCTGCCGGGTGTTCGATATCCATTTCTTTGAGGATGGTGACGCCGTCGTTTGTGACGACGACGTTGCCCGTGGAGTCGACGAGCATTTTGTCCATCCCTTTCGGACCGAGTGTGGTGCGGACGGATTCGGCGACTGCTTTCCCGGCGGTAATATTCATCGACTGTGCGTCGCGTCCGGAGGTGCGTTGGCTTTCCTCCGAAAGTACGATAAGGGGCTGGTTGCCCATCTGTTGAGCCATAGTCACCCGAAAGATTGTCTGTAGTTCTATATAAAGATTTCTGTATTCGTGGAGCGGAAATCCCCTGAAGAGGCGGCGATAGTGCTATCCCTGCTTATCACACCAATGATTAAATACAATAAACATGTGGTTCGGTCAAAGTCCCGATCGCTGCCAACCAGCCAACGACCACATCCTGGCCGGGGCCAATTCACTCCTGATCAGCCGGGGAATTGATGATACTCTATATCATTCGACTTCATCTCATTGTGGCGCCGCTCAAGGAACGAGTATACCGCGCCATGCGGTGCCCCATCAAGAATCATCTCTGCTGCACTCCGAACGGCATCAACCTGTTCAGGTGTCCCAATAATACCGAGTGTCGTGCCATAAATCACAACATTGGCACCACTCAACTCCTCCATTAATTCACGTGTTCGACCGCTCTCCCCTATCAATCGGCCCTTCTTGCGGCGGAGATCCTTTTTGTTTCGAGTAGCCGCTTCGATATCCACAATATCGAACAATTGCAGGTCATCGTCCAATAACCGCATGGCTTCCTCCGGAGCAAATCCCCGACCAATCGCTTTCACAATATCAGGTCCATTGAGGCCAACAACCGGATCACCGACCGATTCGACCCGTACTGATCCGGTTTCAGAATCGATATCCAGACGAACCTCGGCGCGAGACTCTATTTCACGCATCGTTTCACCTCCCTCACCAATCAGCACGCCGATACGGTCGTCAGGAATAGTCACGTGTTTCATACGCTCAGCTTCGGTACGTGGATTTTTAAACGTTCGCCGGAAGAGCCAGCACGCCCGACCATTCACAGTCACAACCGGAGTTCAAACTCATATTCCCGCACCTCCTGCCCACCAATCTCGCCAACACCATTAGAACCTCGTTGAAAGCCGCATGATTCGAAAAACGCACAACCGACCGTATTCTCAGCCGCAACCGCACACACGAGCCGCTCGACATCTTGCCGGGTCGCCCACGCCGCGACCCGATCCAACAGCTGAGATCCAATCCCCTCACCCCATCGATCAGGATGGACAGAGAGTGTATGGACCTCAACCTCATCAGCCCATGTCTGCTCGGCAGATGCATATCCGACCACCATTCCGTCATCCTCCGCAACGAACAGCTTAATCTCAGGATGCTCAATGCCGGCGTCAACAAGCTCAGGGTCGTAGTTTTCACGTAACCCACGTTCAATCGTAGCTGGATCCAGAAACCCTCCATACGCGGAGTACCACGCGGCTTGTGCGATATCAATCACCGCCGAGGCGTCTGCTGGTACGGCTTCTCGAATCTCCATAGTCATACCGATGCAGAAATTGGGGGAAAGTCCACACTATCGTCCGTCGTGTCCACGACAGCAACCGTCCGGTGGTCCGCAGGAACGGTCGGAAAATGCGCACCGGGATTCACCACGGTTGTCTCCCCGATTGACCGTTCCTCTTGGACATGCCAGTGGCCGTGCACCACGTAATCGTACGCTCCGGATGATGCTACTGCCTCTATGACGGGACGGTCCTCGCCGTGGAGGATGGCAAATTCGACGTCATCATAGACAATTTCGGCAAACCGTCCATGGAGTGTTCCATTGTCTAACGCGGTAAAGGCGTCAACAAGTCCTTCCCGTTCGCCATCGTTATTGCCTCGGACAGCATGGACCTCCATACCAGGTCGGTCCAGATGGGGGATGAGGGGCGGTGCGACAAAATCACCGCAATGAATGACGGCTTCGACTCCCCGTTCTTCGAAGAGGTCCATGGCTGCATCCGTTGCCGGGACATTATCGTGTGTGTCTGAGATAACACCAATCTGCATGCCAGGGACTACCGGGCGCTCTAAAATGAAGCCTCGGGGCCTAACCGACCTGTGTCACAGACGGACTGGAACGGCCACTCCACCGTAGGGATGCTTGCAATCGGGCCGCCTCGATACCCGAGGATGCGATTCAGCGACGAAAAGCCACCGCTGTGGGCCACCCGGTCATTCAGTGTCGGTCGTGGATTCATCCGGGCTGGACTCGGCGACGTACGCAAGAAGATCAGTATCGGAGACATCAAGGTCCTGTCGACGGAAAAATGCGGCCACATTATGACAGTCGCGCTCCAGGAAATCCCGGCTATTCGGGTGGTGGACCGTGACGGCTTGCCCGAGATCTAAAAAGCCGAGTTCGCCGTCATGGACGACAATATTGTATTCGGAGAGATCGCCATGTATGAGGCCGGCTCGATAGAGTCGCCGCATATACTCTCGAACCACTTCGTAGGCCGTCTCCGGGTTCTCAATATGGACTTCGTTTAATCGTTTTGCTCGGTCGCCATCAGTTCCGAGGTATTCCATGACGAGAACATTCCGTTCAACTGCGATCGGTGCTGGGACCCTGACGGCTGCCGTTTGGGCTCGTTGCAGGTTTGCAAATTCTTTTTTCGTCCAGGCGATGACGACCTTCTTTTTATCCGAACCGATGCCCTCAAACCGCGGGTCGCCTTCAAGGTACTCCCGCATCTGTCGGAAATTCGACGCGTTAATCCGGTAGATTTTCACTGCGAGTTCGCCGGTGCCACCGAGAGCGGTATACACATTGGCTTCTTTCCCGGTCGAAATCGGACCGCCAAATGCGTCAACATATCCATCTTGGACGAGTTTGTACAACGCGCCAAGTGTGGCGTCATCAAACACCGACGCTTCCACTTTGAACTGTTCAGTGTCTTTAATTCGCTTCCGGAATTCGAGGAATTCGCGGTCCTGCTGTCGAGCAATTCGGTCTGCTTCCGTGTCAGCAACATCGATTTCTTCCCACTCGTCTCCAACCAGGGTGTCATCGTCAATCTCAAGCAGTCCGAATTCCTCACTCATTCGAGTCCCCATATAACCCCGCGACTGAAAGCCCCACCGGTCGTTTGGACATCAACCAGTCGTAAACGACCGTATTGAAGCTGTCTGCTGGTCCGCTGAAGCGACACAGGACTGTGGATTCCGCGAGGTGACCACGGGAATGGACCAGGTGGGAAAAGTTAGCGCTCGGTGAGTGCGGGGAAGGCTCGGTCGTCTGGACCCACATAGCGAGCTCTGGGTCGAATGAGGCGGTTGTCTTCGTACTGTTCGAGGATATGTGCGATCCAGCCACCGACGCGACTCATTGCAAAAATCGGTGTGTAAATATCGATGGGAATACCCATTTGATAATACGTTGATGCCGAATAAAAGTCAACGTTCGGCGCTAACCCTTTTTCATCAGCCAAGTAGTCTTCAATGGTTGTTGAATACTCATACCATTTCATATCGCCGGCCTCGCCCAGTGCCTTCGATTTCTCGCTGAGAATACGGGCACGCGGGTCTTTCACATCATAGACACGGTGACCGAATCCAGGGATTCGGCGCCCGTCTTCGATGGCTGTGGTAATCCATTCGAGTGGATCTTGATCAGAGGCGTCAACTTCTTGGAGCATCTGCATGACGTCTTGATTTGCGCCGCCATGGAGGCTGCCAGAGAGGGCACCGACAGCAGACGTGACTGCGGCGTGCATGTCCGCGAGCGTAGAGGCGGTCACCATAGCTGCAAACGTCGATGCATTCAGTCCATGATCCGCGTGGAGTACGAGCGCCATATCGAATGTCTCTGCGAGGACATCATCAGGTTCCTCGCCGTTAAGCATGTACAGGAAGTTCTCTGCGTGCTCGAGATCAGTACGAGGTGCGACCGGGTCGGTACCGTTCCGAATCCGGTCGAACGCGGCCAATGCGGTCGGGATTTTCGCGGTGAGTCGGCGGCCTTTTCTCAGATTTGCCTGGATATCAGTCGGGTCCGCATCGGTATCGGGATCGTATGCTGAAAGCGTTGAGGCGATGGTCCGAAGGGCTGCCATGGGGTCTTCATCACCTTCAGCTAGTTCCTGGACCAGTTGGTGGAGACCGTCTGTGAGGTGTCGCTCCTCCGCCATTGACGATCGAAACTCGGCTAATGTGTCTTGATCCGGAAGTTCACCATGCCATAAGAGATACAGAACCTCCTCGTAGCTGGCTTCGCGTGCAAGGTCATCAATCGTGTATCCACGATAGATGAGTTTGCCCAGGCTACCATCGATGTAGCTAAGCGACGACTCGGCGACGAGGACACCCTCCAGCCCTTTCTTGAGCTCCTCGGACATATAGTACTGATTTCCATGCACGGGAGAAAAGGTTACCGTTCGAGCCTACAGTCTGACAATGAAACGCGCGAAAATGGCGGTTCTGTCATTTGACGAGACGAAAGACGACTGCTCCGGCCACAGCACTAATGGTTCCAAGGAGGAGCGGGAGATAGAGCGCTGTCGTCCGGACAACCCCTGGATCGGTCGATGTTGCTGCAACGAGCGGGAGTGTGCTCGCCGCGGCAATGCTACCAGCGAAAAATCCATGCGAGGGGCTAACATCCCGGACCGCGAGACCACTGCCGATCCCGATCCCCACGCCCAGTGAAATCACGAGGTATGCAAGCGGTGCGAGCCCGGAATTTACACCGAGAACTGCGGCCACGAGTCGATCAGGTGTGCCGAGACACAATCCATTGCTGCCACACCCGACGGCTGGGGCCGCCAATATCACCGTGTATGTGATAGCTGCGAGCAATGCCGCCCGCGGCCGCCAAGTATGGTCGAGCGTTAATGCTTCGGTGAATCGGATTCCGAGCCCGCCAACAACGAGGATAATGGCTTCCCCAGTGAGGAGGGCGACACCGAGGCGGACGGCAGTGGTCGGCTGCTCGACAACGATAGTTGCGAGAACCGGGATGGCTATCCAGCCGACCAATCCACTCACGACTGCGAGCATTGGGGGTGAAGGCCGTCGATCTCGATCAAGCGCGGTTGCTCGCTGCGTTTGTCGATAGACGGCATGGAGAATGAGAACCGTCGCGACGAGACCAGAGATCGCAAACGCAAGGACAACCGCGAGCCCACCCCAGTAGAGGAGTGATTCATCGGTCCCAGGGAGATAAGCAAAAACGACGAAGACCGCGAAAGCGACAGTAATCCCGGTCGCCACAGCTCTCCGGAGGTGCCGACGAACGTTGAGGTCTGTCGCGATCGGAGTCATTTCCACCGATTCGGGGTCGTCTGCAGACACACGACAAGAGAGCAACGGCTGCCGTATAATCAATAGTGGTTTGCACAAGCGGGCGGTCTGCACCCAAAATAGACGGAAAACACCACCGGGTATCAGTAGGTCTAAGAATGCCCGGGCGCCGTAGAATAGTAATGACAACCCTCGGGACGACGAGTGCGGGCCCTGGCGAGGTAGCGACGGGCCGGCTGGTAATTGGTGAGTCCCGGGATGGTACTGACGTTGGGCTGCCTGTGGCGGTCATCAATGGGACGGACGATGGCGACACGATGTATCTCCAAGCTGTCTCTGATGGTGATGAACTCAACGGGCTTGGTGTGATTCAGCGCCTTGTACCGCGATTAAATCCGGGTGAACTGGCTGGTGAACTCTTGATCGTTGGGATTGTCAACTATTATGGGTTCCAGGTCGGTGAGCACCGGAATCCAATAGACGATACAAAGCTCAACCGAGCGTACCCCGGTGATACGAACGGGACCACCTCTGAACGTATCGCCGCGGCGACGTTTGACGCGGCGATGCGTGCGGATCTTATCCTTGATCTGCATCAGGGCTCGACGTCCTGTATGATTGATGAAACCCGCGTTCGATGTGGGCCTCGTCACCGGCTCCACCACGAATGTCTCGAACTGGCGAAAGTGTTTGACTGTGGCTATATCCTCGACCAGAAAGGGCCTGATGGTCAACTCGCCCGCGCGGCGCCCGATGAAGGTATCCCCACGATCGATCCCGAACTCGGCGGGTCGGTGGGATGGGATGAATCGTCAATCCGTCGAGGCATTTCAGGTGTCTTCAATATCCTCCAGCATTACGGGTTTCTGGAAGGTGACATCAATCCTGAGCCGCAAACCCGCGCGACGAGTTTCGATCAATACGCGTCTCCGGCTGGGGGCCTCATCGACTATCAGGTTGATCTGGGCACCGCAATCAATGAAGGTGAGACGTTGTTTGCAGTCACCGATCCGTTCGGGAAGGTGAAAGACGAAGTGACCGCAGACTCCGATGGTATCTTTTGGCGGCATCGTCGGCTTCCGCAAGCCGCAACGGGTGAATATGTCTGTTCACTTGGAACAGACGTCGATGAGTTTTGAACAGCGGGACACCGGGACCCGTCACGATACCACGAGTCTCCCAAGAAAGCCACCGGGTGGCCGTTGGGCAGAGGTTGAGAGAGCCTATACTTCTGGGTTCGTCGGGCCGTCGAAACCGCCTCTCACGAGGGGTTTGGCGATATGGCGGCGTGCCCGTGGTGGAACCTCATACCAGCCCGGTTCCAACTCACGGTGAATCGTCCGGTGTACCTTCCCGGCACTCGTTGTGCCGCAGGACCGACACCGGTATCCTTGCGTTCGGCCTGCGGATTTCATCGTTCGACCACAACGAGTACACTGTGGCGGGACAGCTTCAGTCCGCACAAGGTCTTCGACAGCGAATTTTTCTAACTTGAGCGTCCCATCAGTTATCTCACCACAGACAGTAATGGTATCTCCAACCCGTAGCGATCGAACCCGATCACGGAACCGTTTCGTGGGTTCGAATGCCACACATGAAAGCGTTGCAGAGTCATCGGTAAACTCAAAAAACACATGGCCGCCCCTCCGCGTCTCAGGGGATGTATTCACAGTACCGTCAACCTGGTATGCCCGTCCGTCGCGCACCTCAGCAACAGTCCCGGACTGAAGATGGCCATCAGTGCCCTGGTTCGTCACGAACAGGCGGCTATGGGCAATCGGTTCACTCTGAATCCGGTCAACAGCAGCCCGACAAGCCTCTGGATCATCACCTCGAATCCCATATAATACAGGTCCAGGTGTTCGTGGCGCACATACGACTGTGTTGCTCCCTCTATCGACTGTATCCCAGATAGCTGGATAGTATGATTCAGCTACCTCAAATACTGACTCCGGATTCACAGTTCGCTCGGTCCCCCAGCGATCACGTTCCCGGTATGCAATCATCTCGTACGTCCAATCATCCAATGCAGACCACGCACCTACTGCCGCCAGCGCACCGATAACACCTCTACCACTGTCCCAACTCTTACTCCAGTAATCCGCACGTTTGATGAGTTCCTGTGCCGTGTCTCTCGTATGGTGGTCGCGAACTGCATCCACCGCAAATGTCCGGATAGCGTCTGAAATGTCGTCAGGATCACCGGGTGCAACAACGAGACCAGGATTGGTCCGATCATCCTGGACGACCGCTGTCTCAGCAATGGTACGGACTGCCATCGATCTGGCAACAGACGGATCAGCGTCAGTGTGAATGGCTAACGCTGCGTTCCCCCGTGTTTTGTACTCAACGGCAGGGTTACACCGGACGATGAGGAGACGGTCGATTGTTGCGCCGTGTTCGGCAAGGGTTCTCGCCACGGTATCGGCGATGTATGTCGTACACATCCCGTGTTCACGGGAATCTGTATCATCCAACCCGATGATAGTCACATCAGGATAAAAGCGGCGGGTGCCTAACGGGGTTTCGGTCGATACGACTCACCGGGAAGAATACCAGCAGGCTCGTGCGTACAACCGCATGATGGCAAAGGGGTGGAGGGGGGAAATGTATATAAGCAGCGAAACGCTTACATACTTGTATGTCCCGTACGGCACTGGTCGAGAATATCACCGCGATGCTCAATGATGCTGGCTTCACGGTGAGCGACCGGTGTGCCATCCGACCCAAAAGCTTCGATATTGCGGCCCGACGGGGAAATGACATTGTCCTCCTCAAAGTCCTCGCTAACGTCGATGCTTTTGATAATTATACGGGTGCCGAGATGCGTCGACTCGGCGACTACCTCAACGCTACTCCACTGCTCATCGGGCTCCGCACTCGGAACGAAGAACTCAAACCCGGTGTCGTCTATTTCCGCCACGGTGTTCCAGCCCTCTCCCCAGACACGACGATGGACCTCTTCATCGAAGAGGTACCGCCCTTAATCTATGCAGCGCCAGGCGGGCTCTATGTGAATATAGACGGAGACCTTCTCTCCGATGTCCGATCTGACTTCGAAATGTCTCTCGGTAAATTAGCTAACGAACTCGGTGTCTCCCGGCGGACTGTCGCCAAGTACGAAGATGGCATGAGTGCAAGCGTGGAAGTTGCGGCGAAACTCGAAGATATCTTCAACCGCCCGCTTGCCAATTCGGTGAACGTCTTGGAAGGAGCTGAAGAAGTGCGAGACGAAAATGATGCGCCATCTGAACCCAAAGCCGACCCTGACGACGCGGAACTCATCACCGTCCTCACACGTGTTGGGTTCGAAGTCCATCCAACCATGCGTGCACCGTTCAAAGCCGTCAGCGAAGATGAAGACCGAGAACAAAAAATGCTCACAGGGCACTCAAATTTCAACCGGACAGCGGAAAAACGCGCGCGCATCATGTCCTCAGTTGGCCATGTCACCCGAACCCGATCAGTCTACGTTGTTGACGACGCCCGACAAGAAGCTGTGAACCAAACCGCTCTCGTGGAGCGAGACGAAGTCGACCGCATTGACGACCCTGAAGAACTGGAAATGCTCATCCGAGAACGGACCGAAATCGAAGGCTAGGCCTAATCTACGCCGCTCTTCCCTTTTACGAGAAATACGGTCCCCGCCCGCATCAAACTCATACACTGCACCCCGAGGCAGATGTCTGCCCTGTGGCCGCGGAATGGAAGTGCTGAGATACCTCAATCGCGCCAAATAGGCAGCCTATCACGATTGACATCCTCCCCGCCCTGAAGGGCGAGGATTCCGCGAAGCGGAGTGCAAGGGTGCACGTTTCCTCGGTGGCGAAGGACGCTTTCGCGTCCCACGTCAATGGTTGCCTCCCACTTGTGACCGAGGGAGTGCGTTGCAGTGCGTGTAGCCGTGTCAAAGCGGCCGTCCGTCCGACACACGGTCGGCACTTCGACGCGACGAATACCGCTCGTCGCTCCACGGCGGGGTATTCAACCCGCACGGTCCCACGATTCGCGTCGCCCGAAGCGTTACGTCGTGGACTGGGTCGGTCGGATTTGTTCCCACGCGAGAAGTCAGAACGAAGCTCTGGTGCCGTCGAAGACGGCGTTTCACGGCGTGGGAACTCCGGTACTGCCGTCGACGGTAGAAAGTGGCATAGGGCTTACGGATCCATCCCCACCCTCAAGGACGGGGCTTTCTCCTGCGTTCCACGTAATGATGTGTGACTCATTTTCTCACGGTCTTGAGGATATCGAGATTTGATATCGCAGCCTTTAGTTTATTATTTAAAGTGATAGCGATTTCATGCCTGAAATGGGGCTTATGAGCCGAAGGGCGTTTTACCGGTCGCTCCCGAACACGGACTATGACTCAGCCGATTCGGCTGGCTACCCGCAGCTCGGATCTTGCGGTCCGACAGGCCCAGACAGTGGCCGATACGTTAGAAACACGTCGCAAGAAAGTAGAACTCGTTGAAGTGGAGACAACCGGGGATGCCATCCGGGACGAACTCATTCACCAACTCGGGAAGACCGGTGCGTTCGTCCGGAATCTTGATGAAAAAGTACTCACCGGCGACGCCGACGCAGCGGTACACTCCATGAAAGATATGCCGACCGAATTTCCGGACAACCTTGTCGTTGCCGGGATTCCGAGACGGGCACCAGCCACTGACATTCTCGTCACGGCCGATGGAACGGCACTAATGGAGCTCCCAGATGGTGCAACCATTGGGACGTCTAGCCTACGACGGAAAGCACAACTGTTGACTGCTCGCCCGGATTTGACCGTCCAGCCGCTTCGAGGAAACGTTGATACCCGGGTAGAGAAACTCCTTGCTCCCCACCTCCAGACTGAGCATGACCGTAGACAGGCAGCCGCGGACGAGACAGATGCAAGTTCGGATGAAGAATCATTTGAGGAATGGATGCAAGAGCTATCACCTGTTGAACTGCGGGCTCTTGACCGAGAAATCCAAACCGAGTTTGACGGGATCGTACTCGCCGAAGCCGGCCTTCAGCGAATCGGATTGTTAGATCACGTGGCATACGAACGGCTCGATGGATTTGTGCCGGCCCCAGGCCAAGGTGCTGTAGCAGTGACGGCCCAGGATAGTGAACTTGCCAACGAGTTAAAGTCGATTCTCGACCATCCCCGCACCCGGGTTGAAACAACGGTTGAACGAACAATCCTTGAAACGCTTGGGGGTGGCTGTGTAGCGCCCATCGGAATCCATGCCGTCATCCAGGGTGAATATGTCCAAACGAGAGTCCGAGTGCTCTCGCAGGATGGCGAAGAAGTGATTGAAGCAACACGTGACCTTTCGATTGACCAGCATCTGGAAGCGGCACGTGACTTCGCAGAAGAACTAGCGGAGGATGGGGCTGCCGCAATAGTCGAAGAGGCACGGAGGACAATTGAATGACAGGGCGTGTCTTTCTTGTCGGGAGCGGCCCTGGAGATCCTGAACTGTTGACGCTGAAAGCTCAGCGGGTAATCGCCGAAGCGGATGTTGTGCTCCATGACAAACTCTTGGGCCCGGAGATTCTCGCATCGATCCCGGAAGAGAAACGAGAGGATGTCGGAAAACGAGCGAACGATGACTCAACAACCCAAGAATATACGAATCAACGCCTTGTTGATCTCGCAGAGGACGGCCACACCGTTGTTCGGTTGAAAGGGGGTGATCCATTCGTTTTTGGCCGAGGCGGCGAAGAAGCAGAGTTTCTGGCCGCGAATGGCGTGCCATTCGAATACGTTCCCGGCATCTCCAGTGCAATCGCCGGGCCTGGTGTGGCAGGGATTCCCCTCACGCACCGTGAGTATGCCTCCTCAGTTACCTTCGTGACCGGCCATGAAGATCCAACAAAGGACGACCCCCCGATAGATTGGGAAATACTGGCTCAAACTCGCGGGACGCTCGTTGTCTTGATGGGGGTGGGGACCCTCGGCATGTACGTTGAGAAACTTCAGACAGCTGGGATGCCTTCGGAAACACCAGCTGCGCTTGTCGAGCGAGCGACCCTTCCCGGACAGCAGGTTGCTGTTGGAACACTCGACACTATCGAGAATGACAGCACTGCTGTGGGCATTGAGCCGCCGGCAATTGCGGTTATCGGAGAGGTGGCGCAAACGCGGGATCAGGTAATATCGTTTTTCCAAACTAGTGGTGAGAGGTCACAGAACCAGGATGACACCTGATGAACCGTGAACCACTATATCGAAATCGAGTCTCTATTCGATGCTGTCCGATCGAGGAGGGCGGAGTTCGATGAGTGAACGGATCGCGTTCTTCCGACCTGACGATGAACGAACGGCGGACGCGGCAGCGTGTCTGCGGGAGTTAGGGGTCGTCCCGGTGTCGGATCCACTGTTGGAGATTCGACCAACGCAGAAGTCACCGCGGACGGATGCCGATCTCACCGTGTTGACGAGTCGAACGGGTGTTGAAGTGGCAAGCAATCACGGGTGGACACCGTCGGGCTCCGTGGTGGCGATTGGCGCAGCGACCGCCGAGGCACTTCGCTCCGCCGGCTACGCAGTCGACCGCGTTCCACAGGAATATTCCTCAGCAGGGCTTGTAGCAGAACTTCGCAACGAAGTCGAGGGAAAACGCGTTGAAGTCGCCCGATCTGATCAGGGATCACCCGTCCTCATTGAGGGACTGCGAGAAGCGGGGGCGTATGTGCATGAAACCATCTTATACGATCTGATTCGGCCGGATAATGCCGGTGAGTCGACCGAGCTGGCCGCTTCGGGCGACTTGGCTGGTGTATGTTTTACCTCGACGTTGACCGTTGAACATTTTCTCGAAGCTGCTGCAGATCGAGATATCCGTGAGGAAGCGATCGCTGGTCTTCACCAGGCTGTTGTCGGCGCGATCGGCGATCCCACGCGTGAAGCTGCCGAAGCAGTCGGGATTCCCGTCGATGTCGTCCCAGAGGTCGCGGAATTTGAGGCGTTGGCTCGGTGTGTGGTCGAGCAACTTCACTAGCCAGTTGGAGTCGATGAACGATTCGACCTCCACTGGCGGCATCGGGCCTATGAAGAATGGTGTGGATTGTGCCGGCAGGACGTGATTGCCGACGGCCAGGAATCTCGTTTGGGGTGTCGATGGGTCACCATGGAGATTTAAACCGTATACCGCATTAGCAATCGGTGATGGCAGCTGCTGATTCGCGGGTATCTGCGATGCAATCTCGGGCGAGAGCGGGCGCTGAATGCCTACTATCCGCCGATCATGTCGTTCTCGCGTCCCATATTGATGCTGATGGATTGACGAGTGCGGCTGTGGCAGCAACCGCGCTTGAACGGGCTGATATTTCATTCGAAACCGTTTTCGAGAAACAACTCGATGCTGCGTCGATTGCTGGAATTGCCGCTCGGCCGGCAGATACGGTGCTCTTTACAGATTTCGGAAGTGGCCAACTGGATATCATTTGTGAACACGAACTGGCGGGTGATTTCACGCCGGTCGTGGCTGACCATCACCAACCGGCAGACGCAGACACTGAGTTCCATATCAATCCGGTATTGGCAGGGATTGATGGGGCAGCCGAGCTGTCTGGAGCGGGTGTTGCGTATATCCTCGCACGGGAGCTTGCGGCTGTTGCTGACGGGAATCATCGGGAGGAGAATCGAGATTTAGCGGCGTTGGCTGTTGTTGGCGCGGTTGGCGATATGCAGGCGTCAAGCGGGGAGCTCCATGGGGTCAATTCCGAAATTGTCCAGGAGGGGATAGACGCCGGTGTCCTTGAGGAAACCCGAGATTTAGCGATCTATGGGAAACAAACACGGCCGCTTTCAAAACTCCTGGAATATGCATCAGACGTCCGGATCCCTGGCATCACGAATGATGAGCGTGGGGCAGTGTCGTTTCTTGAAGAGTTGGATATTGAGTGCCGGACTGATGGTGAGTGGAAACGGTGGGTCGATCTTACTGATGCGGAACGCCAGACAGTTGCCAGTGCACTCGTTCGGCGGGCGGTCGACCGGGGAGTTCCGGCGTTTAAAATCGAGCAACTCGTTGGGACGACCTATATTTTATCAGCGGAGCCGGAAGGTACTGAACTGCGTGACGCGAGTGAGTTCTCGACACTCTTAAACGCTACAGCACGATACGAAAGAGCAGATGTCGGGTTGGCTGTCTGTCTCGGAAATCGCCAAGAAGCCCTCGAACGGGCACGCGAACTCCTGCGGAATCATCGTCGAAACCTCTCAGAAGGAATCGATTGGGTTGAAACGAGAGGGGTTTCAACCGAAGCGAATCTTCAGTGGTTCGATGCCGGAACGGAGATCCGGGAAACGATCGTCGGGATTGTTGCAGGAATGGCGATGGGCGTGGACACCGTCGAGAGCGATCGACCAATCGTCGCCTTCGCGCGGAAAAACGACGGCGAAACAAAAGTTTCGAGCCGAGGGACCGCTGGCCTTGTGGCACAGGGCCTTGACCTCTCAGTTGTCATGAAAGAAGCCGCACAGGCCGTCGATGGCGAGGGGGGCGGCCACGATATTGCGGCCGGAGGAACGATTCCTGTTGGGACTGAACAGACATTTATTGATCGTGCTGACGACATTATCGGTCGCCAGCTGAACTGAGACCACTGCTGATCGAGCAACCACAGGTGTAAACTTGGAGGACACAAGGGCGGTAAATGCGTCCTATCGTGCGGAAGCTACCAGAAATCAGGAGTAATAGGGATGGCGGTTTTCGGTGTTCGTGGCTGAATGATGGAGTTTCCTGCCGTCTTGCTTTGATCGAGAGGCTCGTCTTTTATCTGCTCGGTGGTCGTCTGGATAGCTATGTCGGTTGAATATGATCGAACTGGGTCTATTGGGATCGTCACCATCCGGCGACCCGATCGGCGGAATGCGGTTGATAACGAGACAGCTGAAGAACTTCAGGATGCGTGGATGCGGTTTGAGGATGATGAAGAGGCGACGGTTGGCGTCTTGACTGGCAGTGGCGGGACGTTTTCTGCGGGGGCAGACCTCAAGGCAATGGATTTAGAGGACCGTCCGGAGGGCTGGCTTGGCTTTACCCGTATGAGTGTGGCGAAACCGACGATTGCGGCGATCGAGGGATATTGTGTCGCTGGTGGCCTTGAGATGGCTCTCTGGTGTGACCTGCGGGTAGCCGGGGGAACGGCCAAGTTCGGGTGCCTTGAGCGTCGCTTCGGCGTGCCATTGGTCGACGGCGGGACACAACGCCTTCCGCAAGTGGTGGGATTAGGCCGGGCACTTGAATTGATTCTCACCGGTCGGGAACTCAACGCGGAGACGGCGAAGGAATGGGGCCTCGTTAATCGGGTCGTCACCGAAGGAGAGGCATTACACGCTGCGACTGAACTCGCAGAGACAATCGCCGGTTTTCCACAGCAGACGGTCCGGACCGATCGGGCTGCAGTCTACGATGGGATTGGTGCATCCCTCGAGCAAGGGCTTGCTGCCGAGGCGTGGCATGGAACCCGCGCGCTTGAGACGGCTGCGGCGGGAGCAGACAGATTCGCGAACGGAGCGGGCCGTGGTGGCAATGACGTTCCACCGAACCAGTAGAGCCGTCCAGATGGAAGACCGGATAGCAAGATTGGGTTGCTGAGCAGGTGGTAGCCCGTTCGAGCGGCATGTTTTTACCGCCAGACACGTACGCTGAGATATGTCACTCCTCCGGGAAGCCTATACGGGTATCCGCCAACCCGAATATACTGGAGAAAACAGATGTATTCCCTGTACAGTGACAAACCTCGTTATTACGGCCATCATTGTGGTTGGGCTGTCCATCATCTCTATTCCAGTGGCAATCGCTGTTGCAATACTCGGTGTGGGGAGTATTTGGCTTCGTGGATATCTGGTACCGAAGACCCCGGAGTTGACAAAACGATATTTCCCCGAGTGGCTACTCGCCAAATTCGATAAACAATCCACGACTGAAACAGTTCCAGTACCAGACGACAATTTCGATCCAGAAGAATACCTGGTATCAGCCGAAGTCGTCGAACCGTGCGAACACGAGGACGATCTCTGTCTCACAACAGTATTTGAACGAGACTGGAACAACCGCATGGAGAAGTTAGAAGAGGAAGCGTCGCTTCGGGGCGGGTTGGCTGAACAACTTGATTTAGATCCCGAGACAGTTACATTCGACTCATATGGCGACGCTTTCGTCGCACGGAATAACGGCACCCGTGTCGGGCAATGGGAGTCCCGGGCTGCACTAATCGCTGATCTCGCTGCCGCTACAGAACTACCAGAGTGGATAAAAGAGTGGGACCGACTCTCACCTCAACAGCGGAGTCATTTACTCGGTGGGCTCCGTGTATTTGTTGAGACCTGTCCCACGTGTGGAGGCCCAGTCACGGCCGACACCGAAGTGGTCGAATCATGCTGTCGGTCTACGACCGTCGTCGGCGTAGGATGTGAAGATTGTGGTGATCGGCTCCTAGAAGTCCCATACGACGAAGCACCAGCCTCATAGTCGTGGGTCCTTGTGGAAAGCCTCCGCGAATTCTGGGGAGTGAGAAGGAGCGATACCGTGGCGGGTTGTGCTGGAATATCGCCGTGAAGAATCCGGTTGAGAATGGTGTGTATGGGTCGGGATATGCTGGGAGGGTCAGTCGTCGCGGAGCAGTCGGTTGATGATGGTGTCTGGATCGAACTGCTCTAAATCATCATATGCTTGGCCGGTGCCGAGAAAGAGGATCGGTTTGCCAGTGACATGCGCAATCGAAAGGGCTGCACCACCGTGGGTGTCGGCGTCCGCCTTCGACAGGATGGTCCCATCGATTTCAGCGGCGTCATTGAATTCTTGGGCTCGATTGGTGGCATCCTGGCCGGCAACTGCCTCGTCGACGAAAAGCGTTAAATCTGGGTCAACGACGCGATCGATCTTCTCGAGTTGTGCCATCAGGTCATTCGATGTGTGCAACCGGCCAGCGGTATCGCCGAGCACGACGTCGAGATCATTCGCTTCGGCGTATTCGACAGCGTCGTAGATGACCGCTGCAGGGTCACCTCCCTTTTCGTGAGTAATGATTTTCTTGTCTAAGACGTCGGCGTGTTCTTCGATTTGTTCGTTTGCTCCAGCCCGATAGGTATCGCCGTTGGCGATGACAGAGGAATAGCCCCGATGATCGAGCCACTGTGCGAGTTTGGCGATAGTTGTTGTTTTCCCAACGCCATTGACACCAGTGAAGACGATGACGACAGGTTTCTCGGTCGTTTCGATGCGGGATTCGAAATCGAATTGACCGACATTAATGACGTCATAGAGTGCATCAGCGATCGCGCGCTCCACCACTTGTTCACCTGACTCAACTTGCTTCCGTGTCGCGCCAACAAGCTCTTCGCGTATCCGGTCAGTAATTTCGCTGGCGACACCCATCTCGACGTCGCCCTGTAGCAATTCAAGTTCGAGTTCTTTGAGTGGTGCTGAGAGTTCTTCCTCGGAGATGATGGTTTTGCCCGTCGCGGCCAGGGCTGCTTTCTTGGCCAGTCCTGGCTCATCGGCATTCCCAACAGATTCGTCTGTCGACGACGCTGATTTGACAGGTGATTGGTTGGATGCTTCGGCGTCGCTGGGTTCATCGGCTGTGTCGTCGGGCGGCGATTCCGAGGTGGATTGCTCTGGCGTGTCTGAGTCGTCTGCTTGCTGTTGGACGTCGTTTTTGAACGTGTCGAGTTTGTCTTTTAGTCCGTCAAACATCGAGTAGTCACAGGTCGTCGTCTTGCTGCATTTGCTGTTGCATCTGTTGCATTTGCTGTTGTTGCACTTGTTGAGCTTTTTGTTCGAGTTCTGACGATTCTTTGTTTACTTGCTCAATTTCGTCTTCGAGTTCCGCAATTCGATCGTCGAGTGCGTCTTTCTTTTGCTCAAGTGAATCAATCGCGCCTGATTCATCGCGCGTTGCTGCATACCCTCCGCCGAGGCCAACCACGATTTCCTCCATGTCTTGGACTTCCGCACGAACATAGGCATCGCCGCCGAGAGGGACCTGGACGGTGAACCCCGATTCGAGTGTATCGATGGCATCAATGGCTTCGTCAATATCCGCCTGTTCATGGCGGACAGCCTCAATCTCCGCTTGAATCGCTTGCCGCTGCTGTTCGAGGGCTTCCAATTGTTCTTGGAGTTCCTCCATCCCACTGCCACCACCGAGGCTCATGCTTCCACCTCGTCAACATCAATCTGGGTACGTTTCAACCCGTGTTGAGACCCGAATTCCGCATAGATGCGTTCGACAGCAACATCCTGATTTGGTGCATCGATCCGTTTTTCAAACGCTTGTTCGCCATAACGAGCTGGAAACCGACCTCGGACCGTGAACTCACTCATACCCGAACGACGGGCCGCAAGCGGGAAGTATCTTCCTCATCACCCCGTCGAAGTGGTCTCTGGGTGCTGCCATCCGAGTCAATACCAGCGTTCAACCCAACGGCGGCCACGATGCTGCTCTCGATGGGGCTACTGATTGTTCAAACAAGCATGCGGACAACACAAATCCTAGTGCTCTCCACGCCATCCTGGTAAAGGGGGCTCAAGGTGAACCTATTAGGACGTATCCAGAGAGTTCTGAAAGTCCTGAGGGACATCGATTGGATGTATAGAAAGAGCGTTCCTGAAGAAGGAGTGACTCGTTATTCAACAAACCCTAGGGCATCCTCGATGCGGCCAAGTTCGGGACCGGTCGTTTCTTGGCCGGCGATGTAGCCAGCAGTGTTTGCAATGAGGCCCGAACCAACTAGCGGGCCGCCATAGTTAATGGTTCCAATATCAGCGTAGACACCGAAAAGGTCTTCCAGCACATCCAGTTCATCGTCGGTGGTTTTTGGGTGGCACAGGACGCCCGAGGTGGTCACGACAGCGGCGGTTCCGACTGTCCGAATGTTTGCAATGCTACCGCGTTCAACCGGGACTGCAAGAGCGTTCTCTACGGCTTGCATCGCTGACCGTTGCAGGTCAGGGTGGACATATGCACCCTCGTCGTTGGCGAGGACGACGTTCCCGGCAGCGTTAATTCGCCCTGGTAGGCCAACAACTGGCAGATTGGACGCAGCTTCAATCCGGTCGCGTTCACGGTCAGTGATGCGATCACTCACCAATATGCCATTTGTATTCCCGGCCGCGAGTGCGCCAACGGTCGCAGAGCCCGCAATTGTTGTCGGAATAGCCTCAACTGCCAACTCCGATTCAAAGTCAGCGATTAATGTATCGTCGACATCCGGCCGAACGAGTAAAATATCATCTGTTGCCCTGGCAAAGACTCCAACATACGCAGAACCGGATAACACTGCCCGAAGCACGCTACGCGGTCTCAGCTTCAACGACCGCCTCGCCTTCCTCCACGAAACGAGCCGCTCGAATACGGAGTTTCCGTGGTGGCTTCGATCGGCCACGTGACCAGACGGCCTCATTAATTGAGGGATCGAGACGGACAGCGTCCTCAGCGACTTTAAAATGCTGTGCCAAGTGTGAGCGGACGAGTCCCATGGCTTTATCCGCGCGTTCACCCGTTGACTCCGCGTGGACATCACGGAGTGGGACCGTCATAACTCGTTCGTCAAAGTCAGTGCTCATTCGTCCGTATCATTCCGCCGCCAGTTCCGTCGTTTGTGGTTACGGAGCGTATCTCGATCGGTTTTCATGATTACCCAGGCGGGAACGCGACTGTTCTGACGTTCGAGTTTCGCCAGCCGTTTCTTTTTGGCCTTCGATTTCTTACTCATAGTACACTGGCCTTCTCTCTAAACATTTAAATTCTTGTTCCTTTCCACGGGTCCGAAGAGAAACGCCGTCCGGGAGAGTCGGTGTTGGGTATCAGCGGTTCTCCTTGTATTCGTTGACGACTGCTTGCATCATTTCCTTCCCGTCACCGAATAACATCACGGTATTATCCCTGGCGAAGAGAGGGTTAGGGATGCCGGAGAAACCGGGGCTGAGGCTCCGCTTGTTCACAACCACCGTGCCGGCTTCGGCAACATTGAGGACTGGCATCCCGGAGATTGGGCTTGAATCATCCTCGTTCGCCCGTGGATTCACCACATCGTTGGCACCGGTGACAATGACGACGTCAGTTTGCGAGAAAGTCGGATTGATTTCCTCCAGTTCTTTCATCTGATCATACGGGACATCAGCCTCCGCCAGAAGCACATTCATATGGCCTGGCATGCGACCAGCGACGGGATGGATCCCGAAGGCGACCTCGACATCATCCTCATCTAATAGCGATGCGAGTTCTGCAACGGCATGTTGTGCCTGAGCGACCGCCATCCCATACCCAGGGACGATGACAACACGGTCGGCCGTATCGAGCAGCATCTCCAATTCTTCTGGAGATGTTTCAGTGATGTTTCCTTCGTAGATGTCGTCCATTTCCTCTTGGGAGGTTTCCTCGCCAAATCCGCCGAAGAGTACGTTGGGGAGCGAGCGGTTCATCGACTCGCACATAATGACGGTGAGGATCATGCCCGCAGCACCGACGAGCGTACCGGCGATGATCAACGCGGTATTGTTTAAGACAAAGCCCGTTCCGGCTGCAGCGAGCCCCGAATAAGCGTTCAAGAGAGCGATCACGACGGGCATATCCGCGCCACCGATTGGGATAACGAGCATGATCCCGAGGATCGATGCGGCGGCGATCAGCACCCAATAGGATGGCACCCATGTGCCTTGGAGATATGTCGAGAGGAGGTCTGGCTGGAGAACTAAGTAGACCCCAGCCAGAAGGGCGATTGCGAGGAGGAGGGCCTTCACCACCTGTTCGCCCGTATAGCGAATTGCAGAGCCGGTGACGACACCATGGAGTTTCCCGGCGGCAACCATGCTTCCGAAGAACGTGACAGCGCCGATGAGGCCGGACGCGGCGGCTGCGATCGCCATGTCCGCCGGGAGCGTGGTGGCCCCGGCTGTTTGGACCTCGAGGAGTTCGGCGCCAGCGACGAGGGCTGACGCACCGCCCCCGAATCCATTGAATACGCCGACGAGTTGCGGCATCTCGGTCATATCGACCGTGAACGCTAACCCGGCGCCGATGAGGCCACCAAGAGCCAATCCCGCAATGAGTACGAGGGGAGAGAATATATCGAACCAGAGGACGGTGACGGCGACAGCGACGAGCATCCCGACAGCTGAGGTGAGATTCCCTCGTGTCGCCGTCCGGGGGTGTGTCATATCCCGGAGGCCTTGGATGAATAAGATAGCGGCGAGGAGATAGACCAGCCGAAGTGTCGCCTCGGAGAACAGTTCCACCATCGTCAGCGCCCTCCGCCGCCGTGGAAGTCCTCGAGCATAATGTGACTCACGAGGTATCCACCTACAACGTTAATCGTCGCCATGACGACGGCCAAGAATCCCAAGGCTGTCGCGACAGTCGTAGAGCCCGAGCCAGCGACGACAACAGCGCCCACAAGAGTAATCCCAGTGATCGCGTTTGCTCCTGACATAAGCGGTGTGTGGAGCGTTGCGGGAATCTTGGTAATCACAGAGTACCCGAGGAAAGCAGCAAGGACAAACAGTGTGAGATGCGTAATGATGTCCGTCATTGGAAGGCTCTCCTGTCGCCGTGAGTACTGCTGGAGGGATGGGGAAGGGTATGCGGGTCGTTATTCATTTTCTTCTCCCTCCTCAGCAGGATGTGTCCACCTGACTTCGCCGTTGTGTGTAAGAAGCGTCGAATCAATGATTTCATCGTCGGTATCGATAGTCATCGTATCATCCTCAAGGAGTGTCTCGAGGAAATTCATGACGTTGTTTGCATATAGTTGGCTTGCGTGATGGGGGACGGTTGCCGGGAGGTTCGTTGGTCCGTAGATGGTGACGCCATTGTATGCGACTGTCTCATCTGGTTCCGTCAGTTCACAGTTCCCCCCGGTGGCTGCAGAAAGATCGATAATAATGGTGCCCGCATCCATATTATCGACCATCTCGGTCGTGACTAATTCTGGCGCTGGCTTGCCGGGGATAGCGGCGGTTGTAATGACCACGTCTGACTCCGCGACAACGCGCGTGAGTTCTTTGCGTTGTTGTCGATAGAACTCGTCGTCCATCTCGCGGGCGTATCCTTCCTCGTCTCCGGATCCCTCAGTCTCCAAATCGAGTTCGACAAAATCCGCGCCAAGACTCTGCACTTCTTCACGGACTTCCAATCGGATGTCATAGCCGCGGACTGATGCACCCAACCGTTCAGCAGTGGCAATGGCCTGGAGGCCAGCGACGCCCGCGCCGATGACAAACACTTCAGCCGGCTGGACCGTCCCGGCTGCCGTCATCTGTAAGGGGAACATCTTCGGTAACGCTTCCGCCGCCACGATGGCCGATTTATAGCCGCCGATGCTCGCCATCGAGGAAAGCGCATCCATGCTTTGTGCACGGCTGATGCGGGGGATGAGTTCAAGGGCGAACGTGGTAACCCCACGGTCGGCGAGGACTTCCAGTTCATCGTCAAGATCGTACGGTCCCAACAGGCCGACGACGACCTGGTCTTCCTGGTAGGGTTCAATCTCGTTGCCTGATGTCGCGCCAAGCCCACGGACCGTGAGAATTACGTCAGCCCGCTCAAACACGGTCTGGCGGGTTTCAACGACCTCACATCCCACGTCTCGATACGCCTGGTCTGTCCAGTCAGATCCCTCACCGGCACCGGCGACGACAGTCACATCGATTCCTCGCTCGATGAGATCTTCGGCAACCGGTGGGGTCAATGCAACGCGCGTCTCGTCGGCAGCAGTCTCAGTCGGTATCCCAACGATCATATCCGAAACCTGTGATGTCTCCTATGGTACCTGCGTGTCCGGCACGCAAGGATTCGTTCACGAGACATAACTCTCTCTTGCATAGTGTCAACGTCTCCCGATTGTGTGTAACAGAAGCGACCCAGCGAACTGCGATAAGCCAAGGGACATTGCCAATATTCCCCATTACCATAAGTTGTTTAGGAGAAGACGTCCAGCGGGCAGCGGTCCCCCAAGCAAGCAAGCACCCCAGCATGGCTGAAACCCCGGTCGGAGGTTAAATGGTGAACCGTTCGATGGTGTCGTATTTGGGACCGTCTGGAGTCAATGTACTCTCTTTGAGGCAGAGTTCATCCACGGTCATCGTGCCGACCGTCGGGTCGTGTTCCCGGACGTGGTGTTGGATATCTTCTTTCGCCGCCGCATGCTCCATTCGAGCCAGCGTAACATGCGGGGTGAAATCATGTTGTTCTTCATCGTACCCGAGAGCCGTGGTTTCGATCTCTAAAGCGTCATGGAGCTCGGTGAGTCGCTGGCCTCCCGTGGAGACACCAAGCCAGATGACACTGATGTAATCGAGGGAGGGAAAGACCCCGAGACCCTCAAACTGAGCGTCGAATGGATCGAGATTCGCGCCTTTGACGGCAGCCTCAATCGCATCAATGACTGCGGTGAGATCGTGGTCGTTTTCTCCGAGAAATTTCATCGTAATATGGGCTTGCTTGGGGTCAGTTACCCGGATGCCTGGGAGATCCTGGAACGGCCGCTGCACCTCCATGACCGGGTCTTTGAGGCCGTCAAGATCGACGCTGACGAAAAGTCGCATGCGGACCGGTACGGGGTAGGGCTTCATAAATTCAGGTTCCCTCACCCCGGCGGTTGCGCCCGCAACCCTTACCCGCATTCGTGGACTACCGGTTGGCATATGCCCACAGAGGATCCAGACGATGGCCACGAGTTCTCCTCCGGCCAAGGGTTCGACGATCCGCACGAAGGATTCGATCTCGACCCGCCGGCATTGAACGTCGATCCTGACATGGTCGATCCAGTCGATACACGTGTGGTTGCAGATACACTTGATAGTCAGCAGATTCCGTCTGACGCAGTTGCTGCTGAGGAATTACTCGATGTTGCCCTCGGCTATATGCGGATTAATCGGCACGAACAGGCGACCGATACCCTTGAGCGAGCAGCCCGTTTTGCAGACGACGATCATCTCGAGCAAGAAGCTTGGGTGAACAAGGGAGCCGCCCATGCGGAGTTACAAGAATTCCAGCAAGCGATCGATGCGTATCGGGAAGCTCTCAGGATTGATGATGAATCCGAGCATGCCGCCAGCGCGGAAACCAACCTGGCATTTGCGCTCTGGGAATCCGGTCGAAGTGAGCAGGCCCTAGAGCATGCCGAACGGGCGGTTGAACTCGATCCACGGTTCCCCCAAGCCTGGTATAACCGTGGGTTCTTCCTCCTGGAACGTGGGTTGGCTGAAGATGCCGTCACGGCGTTCGATAACGCGCTTCGACTGGGCTATCGGAATGCTGATATTTTAGAAGAGAAAGCCCGAGCGCTTGAAGCACTCGGCGAGGACGAACAGGCCGAAGCGGTCATCGAAGAAGCCGAAGAATTGCGGCAGCGGGCAGAAGAAGAACTCGTCGAAGAACGATGATGTTACTCCGGGAACGATCGACTGAGGAAGGCGTCCTTGTCTCAGTCTGTGATCCCGATGTTCTCGGCGAAACGTTCGGATCCGGTGATGTGTCGTTGACTGTGGAGCCTGATTTCTATGAAGGAGAAAAGGCGACTGCAGAGGAAGTTGTCGACAGCCTGTCTCAGTGTACTGTCGCAAATTTGGTTGGGCATGAATCCGTGAGTACCGCAGTTGAACACGGGTTTATCGAGGAAGCGAATGTTCTCCACATCGATGGAACGGTCCACGCCCAGTATCTCCGACTGTAACCCGAGTAAATCGACCGGATTCGTCGGTGTTCGTCGAAGAGACGTGGAGGGAGTAGAATTAGGAAGACTGGTTGAAAAAGCGGATTGGCTCCCACTGAGCGCAGTGCTGTGTCCGGGCATTCTATCAGCGGGTGATGAGAAGGATGCTGGGTGGATGCGAGAGTCAGCTATTCGTTTTTAAGGCTCCGGTAACAGGGGGGCGAACCTTCAAGCCCGACGCGTACGCCTCGCTGTTATGCAGATAACCGGCTTGAACCAGTATCACCTCGACCACCAGCTCGAGGAACCGTTTTACCCCACATGGATACCCGGATACCCCCAGTCCACGCATGAACTCGAGTTGTTCGAAATCGAGACCGACGAAGGAATCACCGGATATGGTGCATCACCGTCATTTGGCGGAGGCATCGATTATGAAACCCCACTGGAGTTATTCCTCACCGGTGAAGATCCACATAATGTCGACGGAATTCTCCGAAAGCTTGATACCGTCAACCTGGTTGGACCACGACCGTGGCATCTTGAACTTGCCTTGTGGGATATCATAGGGAAGGACGCAGGGAAACCGATCTATGAGTTGTTCGGAGCTGAATCGACCGCGATTCCGGTGTATGCATCAACCGGAGAAGTAATGGCCGCTGACGATCGCATCGATTACGTTGCAGAACGCGTTAATGAAGGATTCCAAGCTATCAAACTTCGGGTCACAGAAACCGACCACCTCGAGATAGTTCGACAAATCCGTGGCGCGTTCCCTGAATTGTCATTGATGGTCGATGCCAATAAGGGCTGGGCTGTCCGTGTGATGGAAGATGAGGTTGAATGGACGTTCGCTGACGCATTGGAATTTGCTCGCGGGTTGGATGACATCGGAGGTGTCAAATGGCTTGAGGAACCGCTGCCCCGCCACGATTATACGGGCTATGCACGGTTACGGGAGGCGGTTGATGTTAACATCGCAGGAGGAGAGTTCAACAACGGGCCGCACCATTTCCGAGAATTCATCGACCAGGGATCACTCGATGTCCTCCAACCGGACGCCGCGCTCGCGACCGGTATCCGTCGAGCGGTTGATGTCGCCCGTATGGCACAAGCCCATGGTCTCCAGTTTATACCACACACTTGGACGAACGCGGTCGGATTCGCCGCAAACTTGCATGTGATGACAGCGGTTGGAAGCCCCTGGTGTGAATATCCCATGGAGCCGCCATGGACGCCTGATGTCTGGGCCTTCATGCTTGAAGAAGGCTTCGAGCATGACGACGGCGTGATTCGTGCCCCGGAAAAACCCGGGCTCGGTATCACAATCCCAGACAGCGTGCTGGATACGGAATAGACACATAGGCAAACCTAGCCGACGGGCGGTGTCGAAAGCACTCCAGGCCAAAAGAAGGCGGTGGAGACAGGAAGATAGCTGTTGGAAGCCTGACGGCACCTGTCTTAATACAAGTTGAGATCGCCAGTAACCTTATCGATAGCTGCCGCTGCCCCAGGGCCAACTGCTAACGCGGTGATCGTCCCAGGTTCAAGTTGTGTATGGCCAGCATCACGAATAAGGGCAAATGGGAGGCCGGCTCGCCGGGCTTGTTCAGCGAGATCCTGCAGTTCCGCTGCGTCTGCCCCTTTCAGCACGACTTTCTTTTGCCCGCCGGCTTTCCATTCTGCTTGGACAGACTGATCCGTCTTCTCGTATGCCTGCAGCGACGCATGTGCAACTTGTGCCGCAAGCTTCCCGGTCCCCATTCCGATATCGGTCCGGGCGACGATAGCCTGCTTCATATCCAGTAGTGGACAGGACCCACCAAAAAGCTAAGAGTCCGACCCGGTTGATGATCAAGCACAGCCACATCTATGGTGAGTATTGGTGGGATTCGGATGCTTCCGTCAAACCGGGTGGGAGAGATAGTATCGTGGGTGGGCCAACGGGGGACCGGTGGTCTTTAGGTATTATCGGACTCGTGTCGTGGTATGATACTTTCCGATGGGGACATCCGTCGACGATTAACAGAGGGGGGCCTCGTGGTAGAGCCGCTTGATGATCCGGAGTTACAGATTCAACCAGCGAGTATTGACCTCCGATTGGGTCGTGAATTCCTTGAGTTCCAACGGACGAATATCCCATGTATTCATCCTGAAAGTGAACAGGAGGTAGCAGAATATGTAGATGAAACGCATATTGATGCGAACGAGGAATTCATTCTTCATCCTGGTGATTTTGTTCTTGGCACAACCAAGGAGCGGGTGGAGATTCCACCGGATCTCATCGCCCATGTTGAAGGCCGCTCTTCGCTGGGCCGACTTGCGGTGGTCGTGCATGCCTCACTGCCGTACGATGAAGACGTATTTCTCTGGACACCGACTGAGGGCTTTGGGTTCTATGAAATCGGTGACATCGTCGAGAATGAGCGTTCGGCTCGCGCCGTTGCATTTGATCCACAAACGCTTCGAGTGAGTACCCATCGGGTAACGGATTATATTACGAATCCCAGAAAACGCATTTATCGAGTTACGCTTGAATCCGGTCGCGACGTACGGGTGACACAAGATCACAATCTCTTCACGCTCGATGCAGCGGGTGGAGTATCCCGGCTGCCCAGCAAGGATGCCGAAGGAGCGTGGGTGATGGTGCCCGGGACGATTCCAGACTCACCAACGGAATCAGCCGAACTCGATCTCACGACAGTCTGTACTGAAACTGATAAGTTAGTCACGTACGCCGCGGACGGAGGCGGAGGAATCAAGACCGCAAAAGCCGACTCCAATGAGGAATACGCGCCGGACGAAACCCGTCCGCTTGAGGCGGATAATCCCCCAGACACCGCGATGCCCGTCGATGGAGAACTCGCGTGCATCCAGGATGAACCGCGGCTCTCACGCTGGTTCCACGTGACACCGGAAATCGGCTGGATACTCGGCTGCTACATCAGTGATGGCACCGTGGATAACGAGCGGATTCTCTTCCATGACCGGACGGACGATGAATTCGCCCGGATCGCGACCTGGTTCGAATCATGCGAGGAAACAGTCCGAGTGAGTCGGCAATCACCGGAGAACACACTCACGGTAGTTTCACCACTTTGGGCGGAGATTTTCGATGGGCTTGCTGGCACGGAACCCCATCAGACAATACCAACAGAAGCATGGAACTGGCCGTCGGTGATCCTGCGTGAGCTACTAGAGGGCCTCCTCGATGAATGCACTGAATCCAACGGGATACACCAGGTCCTTGCCAGTGGGGATGCATCCTTTGCAAGTCAGCTGATGTATCTGGCCACAACAAATGGATTCCACAGTTCGATCGATACTGAAGACCAGTCGAATACCAATGGGACACTCAGATCGACCTGTGGCAGTCGGCAGACGACCATCACAGTTACCCTGGACGGCCAGATGAGACGCCAATACGTGCCAACGCCAAGTCGATTGCTGCGTCACTACCGAGAACTAGCAGGCTTGTCGACCACAGAGATGGCTGCCGAGATCACACAGTCAGCTGATATCAGCATCACTGCCGTAGAAACCGGGGAGCTGGATGTCCTCTCACGAGAGCTTCTTTGCCGTTTCCGGGATGTGTACGAGTCGGCAGGAGTAGACCCGACCCGGCTTAACCAGATACTCCGAGACGATATTCGATTCGAAAAGGTCGTTGATGTGGCTGAAACCGATCGTGTCGAACCGACGTATGACCTAGAAGTCCAGCCGGCTGGGCGACCGATCGAGAACTTCCTGGGCGGCCGGGGAGGAGTTTTTCTGTCCAACACAGCCGGGTTATGTGACCCCGGGTATCAGGGCCAAATCACGCTTGAATTATCGAATCTCGGGAGTGCCCCTGTAGCCTTAACGCCCGAGATGCGTATCTCACAACTCACATTCACAGAGCTGAAAAACCCGGCAGATCGACCGTATGGCGCCGACCGTGGCTCAAAATATCAGGGACAGGAAGGACCGCAAGCCTCCAGAATTCAGAGTGATCGTGAATTCGGAGGCGATCAGTGACATGAAATTCATTGAGGAGGTGGTCGTTGATGAGTTCCTCCCCACGTTCCGATCGATGTTAGCCGGTGAACTCCGTGATCGTGGCTTCACTCAAAGCGAAGTTGCAGAGCTCCTCGGTATCAGTCAAAGCGCCGTCTCAAAGTATGCCCACGGTGATGTGGAGATAAATGAGGATATCACGCAGGATGAACGGGTGCAGGAACTCATCCAACGGATTGCCACCGGGCTCGCTGCGGGAGAGATGACGCAGGTACAGGCGTTGGTCGAAGCTGAGGTCGTGATTCGACAACTCGAACGTGGCGACCTCCTTGCGCACCTCCATGAGGACGCGTTCACCCCGCTCGCTAACTATGAAGGGCCGCTCGATATACACGACCCAGAAGGAGACCTCCGGATGACCGAACGAGTCCGATCGTCCGTTCGACGGGGCGTCCGGCGGCTGGAAAACACGAGTGGATTTACCACACTCATCCCCGCGGTTGGCTCGAACCTGGCAGAAGCACTCCCCGATGCCGCGACCATAGACGATGTCGCCGCAATCCCAGGACGGATTCTGGATGTCAAAGGACAGGTAACGATACCCGGTGATCCCGAATTTGGGGTCTCCGAACATGTCGCAACGGTCCTCCTTGCCGCGCGCAATGCGGGGAATGACGCACGGGCAGTCATCAACATCCGGTACGATGAACACCTCATCGAACAACTCATGGAATCGGGATATACGGCCATTGAGTTCAATCCGGAACAAGACGTGGAGCGTGCGGTCGGCACAGCACTCACCGAAAGCCCGGATGTGGATGTCGTGTATCAAACAGGCGGAATGGGTATCGAACCGATCTGCTACATACTCGGGCCCGATGCAACGACGGTTGTCTCCATCGTCCGCGACCTCTTGTAATGGGCGATATCGCCGCATTTTACGGACGATGGGCACACGTGTACGACCGGATTGCAACCGCTCCTGGTGTCACGCGATGGCGGCGGGCTGCAGCCAACCAGGTTGCCGATCCCGGTGATGTTGTTGTCGAAATGGGGTGTGGATCTGGTGCAAATCTCCCGTTTTTGCGTGAACGAGTTGGTCCTGACGGCATTGTTGTTGGGATTGATGTCACGCCGCCGCTTTTACGGCGGGCGCGCAAGCGCGGCAGTGAGTATGAGAACGTGGCGGTGCTCCAGGGTGATGCAACCAATCCGCCTGTAGGCCGTCCCGACGCGATCCTCGCCACGTTTGTCTGTGGCCTCCTGGATGACCCTGCATCAGTTGTGGCAAGATGGTGTGATCTACTTGGCGAAGGAGGTCGGATCGCCTTATTAGACGCCACTCCGACTGATCGACTGAGTGGCCAACCATTCAATCCGTTATTTCGTGCATTTGTTGCGGCCGGCAGTCCTGGATCCGGGGTTAAAGACGTAGTTCGCGCCCCTGTGGTGGGGTACGGCCGCTCTCTATCTGACCATGTGGATGCCTCTCGGGCAGCCGTAACTGAACGGACTGTGGATCGAGAGTTCGAAACGTTTGCACTCGGGTTCGTGGGGCTCCTCTCAGGGACTGTGGAATAACGAACGCTCCCGTCTTATTCCGTATATCTGTGGCCGCCAGCTGCACTATTGAGGGTACATCCGCCAGGCGAGGACCGGTCGCTGGTGTCCATCCACCCCATCCATAGTGGACGCGTTCCGTGCGTTGATGTTCATCAAGCCAGCAGCTTCACTGCTCGGAACGCTGGTTTGGTGACACGCTGACTGCAAACCGTATTGCGAAGGGTGTACAGAGAAGGGTTTCTGTGCTGCAGCGGTCTACGACGATTTTGTTTTTCAGGTGTATAATGCGGCATGTTCGTCGCAAAACTCGGGAGGTTGAAGTTGAGCTTCGATCAGGTCAGGCTGTCGATGAGGGTTGCTAAGCCGACAGTGCTGGCGGTGACAGAATCCCTCTCCGGTTTCCAGGAGATGATATGCTGCCAAGACATAGCCTTTGAGTGCCTCCGTCGTGCGTGGATCATCAGCGATCAGGAAGTCGCCCTCAATTTCTGCTTCCAGCATTTCACGGGGTGGCGTGTCGCCGGTGTGGAGTGCGTGGGATTGCTTGGCTTTGTAGTAGGCTTCTGGCTTGGCTGGGGCTTCATAGAGACCAGGGACACTGATGAGGGCGGGCTGACCGAGAACACACACTCGTTTGTGCCATCTGTTATCGTGGGTGCCCCATGTTCCTATTAGACGGGCAAGCAGCGGGATATGGAGGTGATCAAGCGGACTCTGGAGATTGGCAAGAACAATATCCTGGAGGCGGAGTCCATCGTAGAGCACTCCACCCTCCCGTTCAGGATATTCGAGCATGCGTTCTTCATACCGGAGTATACCCTGCATCGTGTTCCCTGTCTCGCGGTCATACGGCGATAAGACGCGTGCTTCAGCGATTGCTCTCGGGAGGGATTGGGAGTCGTTTTTCGCGAGTTGGCCAAGTAGCCGATCTTCGACCGTGACCTCAGCGTCAACCCGGTGATCAAGCCATCGGGCAATGGTATCAGCATCAGCCGGGGTGGTCGGTGCACGATACAGGGTGATGCAGTTCGGCATATTCTGACTTGATCTGTTGTGAGGTCCTGAAATATCCGGGATGTGGGAGCCGCTGGTACTACTTAATCATCTGCGGGTTCGGGCGTTCGACTCGTCAATTCGACCTCGGGTGCGTCGACACCAAGTTCGTCTAGGGCGACTTGCGCGGCTCGCTTCCCGGAGAGAAGCATAGCGCCAAAAGTCGGGCCCATTCGTGGGAGTCCATAGGTTGTTGCGGTCGCCATGCCAGTGACGACGAGTCCATCATGAGCGAGACCCGTATGTTCGACAACAGCGTCCTCTGATTCGCCGACCCACATGGAATCGTGGCCAGGGGAATCGTGGCCAGGAGCCCCATATTCGCTTTCGTCGGTGGTATCCATCCCCGTCGAGTGTTCAGCGGCGTGTTCGATCCCAGGAGCATTGAGTACGCCACGCTCTTGGAGTTTTGAAACAGCGACAGCGTCGTGCCCGGTTGCATCGATGACAAGATCTGCTTCGACCGCGATCGGGTCGACGCACGTGATTTCGCGGGGGAGGGAGTGGACCGGCGTCCAATTCATGACAATCCCACCAACGCGGTGGTCTTCACGAATCACGATGTCGGTGAATTCGGTCATATTCTGTATCTTTGCCCCGGCATCACAGGCCGCTTTGATGAGTCCAGAGCAGGCTTCGGGGCCATTTGCGACAAAAAGGCCGTCGGTATCCGGTGCTGGATTGAATTCGACGTCGAGATCATCGAGAACAGCTTCTGCTGGTTCTCGGACTGTTACTTTGTTCATCAGGAACCCACCGAGCCAAAATCCGCCGCCGAGGTAGTTGTTCTTCTCGACGACCATTGTTTTGACACCGCGTTCGGAGAGTTCCTTCGCTGCAGTTAACCCGGACGGGCCGCCGCCGACAATGATCACGTCTGAGTCTGAGAAATCCATGAATTCATCGGTCCACGCCTGCCCGATAGCCCGAGTGACATCTGCTTCGCCCACGTCACTGAACTGGTTGAAGTCAGTCATACAACTGAGTAGTACCCGGTGCGAATACTAAGGAATTGCGGTCAAGGGACCACACACTAAGATGAACCACCAGCCTGCCTACAGACCCACCACATCCAGACACAGCATAGAGATCACTATCCCGACAGCGAATAATAGCCAGTTCACTCGCCGATTGGCCGACCGCGTAATATTAAAACTGTAATGCCACCGAGACGCGGGGTACAATGGACGGATACCCATCGGTGTCACACTGTCTGCGAGCAAGTGTGAAAACACCGACAGCGCAACCGCCGACCCCACAACGAGCGCAACCAGTCCCGGGGCACGAAAGACAACGCCCGCCACGCCACCAATACCCGCTCCAATCACCGACATCCCGATGAGAAACCAGACTGTATGGGTCGATCCCCGGTGTTCAACCGGTAGCCACGAAACCGTATCGACATCGGGGAGCGTCGACACCAAAACCACCACAACCAGACCGACGAATGCCACCCACCGCGACGTGACGGCAGACAGATACGCCGCAACGGGCGCATAAACGACAAGCGCAGCCCCAATGTGGCCCCACAACTCCATACCTGATACGTCTATCGTCATGGTTATCAAGTTCTGGAGTGATGGATAGCTTCGTAACCATTAGGGTGAGCAGCCGCAAACACCAACCCATGAGCAATTCCGAAGAGGAAGACGCTGATGACGAAGACGACCCGGCTGTTCCACTCGGTGATGGGCCATCCATTCAAGGTGCGCCAGTAGCACGGGTTGCCTCTCGATTACACTACCCAATTGAGAAAAGCCAAATTCTCACCCGAGAAGGTGAAACCCAAATCCGAACACCGACCGGTCCGCAAGAACTGGCCTCAATTCTTGCAGAAACAGACACCGTCTATTTTGAAACATCCCAAGCCTTCACCGAAGCTATCAGAGAAGTCATCGGCCTTGGGCCAATCCCACCAGTCGAGTCATCCTCCTCCGAGAGTGAACCAGCGGATGATGAGGGATTTGCCGTCGATGAAGGCTAACAGACCTGCAATAGTTTTTACCGCTGGTGCACAGATTGAGAGATATGGCCCGTCCCTTCGATCCATCGGATTTCGATCCAGAAGCTATCGGTGAACGGCAGACAACCCTCCAGATGACCCATGGAGAAGCGATCGAGCACGTTCGGGAGGTCGCCGTTGAAACCGGGTTCGGGATCCCAGTCGAATTTTCACCATCCGACCTCCTCAACGAAAAAGTCGATGCTGACCGAGACCCATACTATGTCCTTGGCGCATGCAACCCCGCAATGGCAGATCGCGCCTTGGACATCACACTCAAGCAAGGTGCACTTTTCCCGTGTAACTTCGTCATCTGGGAAGAAGAACCAAACCGCCAGCAAGTCTATCACGTATCCATCATGAAAATCGCCCGACTCATCGGCATAGCCCCAGACACCGACGAATGGCAGGGTATCGTCGACGACACAGGAGCACTTGTGGATGAGTTCTTCGAGCGAGTGTGATGGAGACACAACGCCAGTACCCTGGATTTTCTCACCCTGTCACTCCCATGCTCGACGAGCAACAGGATTCATGCCAAATCTCCCTGGGCATCTGAACCCACCATCCAGACAGTGCTGTTCCAGAGATCGACCATCACGCCCGATTCGAGGACGGTTTCGGCGACCACAGAGGGACACACCGCTGATCAGGGTTCGTACCGTCGCCCCAGGTATACACGGTGTTCGATCTGTCACGCGCGCAAACGGGAAATGGATCGTTGAGGCTGCAGAACGCATCTCGGAAGGGGTTGCGAAAAGCGGGTGGTGGCGTTCGCCGAGAGGGAAACCGTTTCAACCCTGTATCGGCTAATGGGTACTGTGTCGTCTCCGTTTGACGTACTTGACGTTGACCCGGATGCTGATGAGGCAGTGATTGAGAAGGCATACCGCCAGCGGATTCTAGAAGCGCACCCCGATCATGGGGGCTCTAGCACCGAGTTTCAACGAGTGAAAGCCGCTTATGAAGCGATCCGGGCAGCAGACACGGACAACGATATCCCTGCGAATATTGATACCGACGGGTCTGAGACGTCACCGAGACAGCAGGGAACGCACGTCGAGTATCTGGATTACGAGGTTCTTGACGATCATGATTGGTCCCTTGAGGATTCTGATCTCTTCACCAAGGCGGCTGATGCTGGGCTCGCTGAGAGTGATTATGGTCGATTTATGGTCAATCCTGACGAAACACTTCTTGAAGCCGCTGAAAACCGTGGATTTACGTGGCCATATGCCTGTCGGGGCGGGGCCTGTGCAAATTGCGCGGTCGCCGTGTGTTCTGGCGATCTCTCAACTCCTGTTGACCATATCCTGCCGTCGGAAATGACTGATCGCGGAATCCGCTTGTCCTGTGTAGGTGCTCCAAAAACAGATGATTTACAGGTTATTTACAACGTCAAACACCTCCCTGATTTAGACGAACTTCGTTTGCCGCCTCGTCCGTTTAAGCAGGCACAAGCCGACGATTAGCTATTCACGACAAGCGGGGAAAGGAGGTCCACTCCGAGAAATCATCGAAAAACGTCGTTAAGCACCGAGAACGGGTTAGTATAAAGGAGTGGATGATGGACACCGATGGATCGGTTCTGGAAGAAGCCGTGAGGCTGTCGGCCTGCTCCGTGTTGAGGTGTTAGGAGTGGATGCCCATCGCTTCGATTTGTTCTTGATAGCGGTTCCGGATGGTGACTTCTGTGACTTGAGCCACGTCGGCGACTTCTCGCTGGGTTTTCTTTTCGTTACACAGCAGGGAGGCGGCGTATATCGCGGCTGCCGCGTACCCGGTCGGTGATTTCCCAGAGAGCATCCCTTTTTCAGCGGTTGTTTCGATGATGTCGTTGGCTTTCGTTTGGACCTCTTCGCTGAGTTCGAGTTCTGAGCAAAACCGGGGGACGTATTTTTTCGGATCGACCGGTTCCATTTCCAGCCCGAGTTCCTGGGAGATATACCGATATGTCCGCCCGATTTCTTTCCGTTTCACGCGGGAGACTTCACTGATTTCCTCAAGGGATCGTGGGATGCCTTCCTTTCGACAGGCGGCATAGAGAGCGGCAGTTGAGACCCCTTCAATCGAGCGGCCGCGGATGAGGTCGTCGTCGAGGGCGCGGCGGTAGATAACGGAGGCGACCTCCCGAACCGATCGCGGCACGCCGAGGGCGGATGACATCCGGTCGATCTCGGAGAGGGCGAACTGGAGGTTGCGTTCGCCGGCGTCTTTGGTTCGAATGCGTTCCTGCCATTTCCGGAGGCGGTGCATCTGGCTCCGTTTCTTCGACGAGATAGAGCGACCGTAGGCGTCTTTATCCTTCCAATCGATCGTCGTTGTCAGTCCCTTATCGTGCATCGTTTGGGTGGTCGGGGCACCCACGCGGGACTTCTCCTGTCGTTCTGAGTGGTTGAACGCACGCCACTCTGGCCCCGGATCGATGTGGTCTTCTTCAACGACGAGCCCACAATCGTCGCAAACCATTTCGCCTCTGTCGGCGTCCTTTACAATGTTGTCGGACGAACACTCCGGACATACCAAGGTTTCTTCTTGGTGTCCGGCGGTTTCCCCCTCAGTTTGGTGTTCGCGCTCCCGTTGACGGGTGGGCCGTGTCATCGCATTTTTATACTCAGCAGATGCGGAGCCTTAAATTCTCGGCCACACATTCGATAACAGCATCAATGAC
>CAZSSY010000025.1:8936-36770 GCA_964609565.1 uncultured Natronomonas sp. | reverse complement strand
AGATTCTAATTGATATTTAGGTATAGTATTATCATCTAAGAGGATGCAAATGTTACCTATCTTATTTTCCATAGTAATTATACCTTACGGTAATCCAAGTATTGCATGCTTTCAATATATTCTCAACTGTTCTAATCATCGCATAATTTATCTATAAGTTCAAAATTCTTCTCTGCTAAATCAACAACTTTTGAATGGCGATCAATTAAAGCGGGCGCGATATCATTTTTACTCTCCCAGGTATTTTTTACTAAATCTCTTATCTCGTCAGAAGTTGTGCCATCTGATACATAGTTCTCTTGCCCGTATAATTGAGCAAATCCATAATGTTTGTGCCCGTATGCTAGTAATGCCGTAGGAACCCCTTGGCTATAACCTGCGGCAGCTGCATGGAGTCGTCCAGAGAGAAACAGATCAAACTCACCAATCATCCCCTTTAACTGAGAAGCCGAATATAAACCCTCAACGACCGTAATTTCATCTTGAAAATCTCGTAGTGATTCGTTATTATATAATTCTACCAAGGTTTTGTAGTCGCCGCTTTCTACATATAATCCATTTTTTGGATCCCAAGCATAGGAGTGAGTGAGAAAAACGAGGTGCGCATCAGTAGATTCTAGTAAAAATTTAATGGCGGGTACAAACAATTCCGTCCCCTTAGTATCAGGAATGTTAGCCCAAGATCGTTTATGTGGTATGTTAAATCCAGAGAGTGTGACTCCTATTAAAGAGGAATCACATGGGATGTCTTCAGATTTAAATATACTCTCAACTCTATTTTTTGAACACGGGGGTAACAAAAATGCTGGACAGGCATAGTCATAAATTGGTGTTTTAATGCCAACTTCCTGGAGCAATTGGGTGCTAACTGGTTCTCGATTCGTTATCCTGTCAACCTTGTTGTAGGAAATCTTTGTAACGAAATATTCAAAGTTATTTGTATACGGTCCCGGTGACCCAGCAAATTCAACAATATCGCATTTAAATTGACTTGCTGCTAATATATCAAGCGTGTGCTTTAATATGTATAACCAGTTGCCATTGTGAGGAAACGTATCTCCGTTAAATGATATAATAATTTGAGATTCATTATATCGTTCAAGACGACGGTTTGATATCAGTAAATTAATATTTTTCCCGAACACATCGTTTATAAAATTATACAATTTAGATTTCAAGTAATCGCTCGCTGATTTAATTATGACTCTCACATCATCCCCCTTCGTAAATTTTCTTTTTGAAGGATGTTTTTTTATATTGTATTGCTTACAAAAATCATCTGATAGTGGAAGATTAGTTGTTATATCGCCATCCCCAGATATTTTCGATAATCTACTAATCATTGGATGCATAATTGCGTTATTGCCCCTATTCTGCTCATAAGCAGGAAGTCTCGAGGCAACCCCGATTATGTCAATGTCAACCATTATTGGAACACCTTTCGGTAAGCTTTCGACCAGACCGTATCCCATTCAATGTCGTAATACTCTATCAGGTCGGGATTGAATTTTGACTTGTAAGTTATCAATCTTGAAGTATTTGCTCCCACAAGATCATACCATTTCAGTCCTCTTTTTTTTCCATCTTTAATAATTTGCCAAGGTAGTAGATCATTCACAGGCATATCAGTATCTGGTTTCCCTCCACCGTGCCAGAAGTATTGGGAAGAATCATCCCTGAGGATCATCATCCCACTTTTATTAATCCCATCCACCTTGCCGAGAAAGATACACATTTGATTCGATGATAGCTCATCGTATAACTCATGAACGAACGTGGAATTCAAGTTATATGATCTGTCCTGAGCATTATATCGTTCACGGATCTGTTCCATTACGAAATCGATTCCTTCATGGCCACCATTCTCAAAAGTAATATCAGACTCGTAATCACTTGTGATTTTACCTCTAAGATCGCTTGTAAATGACTTCAGAAGGTCTTCTTCCGACTTTGAAATATCAACTTTATAGGTATAACGAGGAGTAACATCGGCGTTTGACCATAGAAATGGTCGCGGATCTTCAAAATTTGATGGGGTTTGAATGCGAATATAATATGGTCTAATTTCAGTGTTTATTTTAGAAAATATTTTTTGAATAAAATATTTGCTGAGTTGATCACGCTTGCGTCGATCTAATTTATCGTAATTAAGAAAAACAGGACCAGTTTGCGGGAATCCAGATTCAGGGAGAGGTGAATATACAAGAGAGAAAGGCCCTTTGTTGTGTTCCAAGAATGGAAAAATCCCGATTGGTTCCTCACCTTTGTACCCGATTATCCTGTGGAGTGTTGCATCATGGGCTTGTTCGCTTGCCATCAGACACTCATGCCTATGGAAAATACTCCCTCCTGAAGACTGAGTCACTAACTGATTCCAGCGGTCGGGTTCTTTCGAAAATTCCTTAACCCTGATTCCCATGCTAATGACTACAATTTGCCTCACTTTATGACTTGCTTTCGGCCTTAACCAATTCCATCCAATTGAGTCGTGCCTCGCGAGGGTGGATTTATCATGTATTTATAGTTGTTCGCATATATCTAATAACAGGCGAGATGATGGAAGGTACCAATTTAAAGAAGTTATTATATGGCGAGTATGAATACAACAACTTCTCAAACGACTACTTGAAGAAAAACAAAGTTCCAGACTTTCCATACAACCATGAGTATACAAGGGGAAGGATATATTCACCCTATATCGATAAATTTCATCTTCAATCCGATGGAGAAAGGCCTAGGTGGCCAGATAATTCGGACTTTGCAGTCTGTTTAACACATGACGTAGATCATGTTTCTGCATATTCATCTCGACACTCTGTACGTCGAAGCCTACTCCGAGCTTACACTCGAGCAACTTCCAAATCGACAAAAAATCGTTATATATCCGAATTAGGCATTTCTTCTTCTATGAAATCCATCGTAGGAGGGATTTTATCTGGGACAAAAAATCTTTTCCAATATTCAAATGATCCGTATCATTCGTTTGAGAGATGGCTTGACATCGAAAGTGAGGTGGATGCCAAGTCGACATTTTTTATACTTCCTGAAAAAACCAACCGTTCCCATATAAGCGATTCTGAATATCGATATACCGATACAATCGAATTTGATGGCGAATCCTGTACTGTTGCAGAAATGGTCTCTAGTATAGATGGCCGGGGCTGGGAAATCGGACTTCATCCAAGTTGGTTTTCCTATGATGATGCTAGTGAACTCAGTCGACAAAAAGAACAACTTGAATCTATAATAAATGGGGAAATCAAAAGCGTTCGTCAACACTATCTCCATTATAATCCGCGTAAGACGCCTCAAGCACAAGATACGGCTGGATTTAAATATGATTCTACTCTCGGCTTCAATCGAAACATAGGGTTTAGAAGAGGAACTTCCTATCCATGGTATGCGTACAACATTAGTCAGAATCAACCTCTTGACTTACTTGAAATCCCAATGATTGTTCAAGATACAGCGTTATTCCGTCAAAAAGGGCTTAATTTAGACGTTGATACCGCATTTAATTATATTACTATGTTAGCTGATGAAATTAAAGCAACTGGAGGTGTTTTGACCCTTTCGTGGCACCCTCATAATATCGATAAGCAGGAGTGGGTAGAATTGTATAAAAAGACACTGAAATATTTAGATGAGCAGGGCGCTTGGTTTGGGTCTATAGCAGAAATCGGTGACTGGTGGCGTGTGAACGGTCCGGAAATAGAACTGTGACATCCGTTTGTCTGATGACGTCCTCTCACGCGATGTATGACGTTCGAATCTTCCACAAGGAAGCACGTACACTCTCGGACGCTGAATACGACGTCTCACTGGTTACTTTTCATAAGAAAGACACCCAACGGGATGATATTGAAATCATTTCCGCGGGGACTGCCGATACTCACGCCAAAAAGTTCACAGGACTCTACTCCATGTACCGTACAGCGCGAAATCTTGGTGCCGATGTCTACCACTTTCACGACCCGGGATTACTCCCGGTCGGCAGATTACTGGCGAACCGGACCGACGGGAGGATAATCTATGACTGCCACGAGGACTACGGCCGGGCGTTTCGCTACTACAATTTCCCTCCGGATGTTCTAACGCCACCGTTCGTCAGGCTGTTTCCCCACCTACAATCTGCCCTAACGAAATCGCTCGATGGAATCATCGCTGCGACGGACTGGATCGCGGAGGACTTCCAAGATCGGGGGCACGACCCGGTTGCACTCGTCAGGAACTTCCCGAAACTCTCGGAGATTCAGATCGGTCCCGCACCTGCGTCGAGGGACCACGACCACGTGCTCGTGTACGTGGGTGGACTCAACGAACCGAGGGGGATATTCACGATGTTACAGCTGATGGACGCACTCACACCTGTTGTCGACGTGGAACTCTGGTTGATCGGTCACTTCCCGAACGATGACCTCGAACGGCGGGCACACGACTTCGTCGATGATAACGGCCTGGGAGATCGCGTCAAGTTCTTCGGTTATGTCGACCACGCGGACATTTTCTCATTTCTGGCGGTCGCGGATATCGGATTGGCACTGCTCGATTCCGGTCGGGCAAAACATATCATCCCGACGAAGGTCTTCGAGTACATGTATGCCCGGCTACCGGTTATCGCGACGGAGACGCCGGCGACGAGACGGTACCTCCCGGATGACTGTGGCAGAATCGTTGCTGACGACGATATACAGGAACAACGTGATATCGTAACTGAACTTCTCGCAGATACAGAAAAGCGACGCGCGATGGGGGAAAACGGTCGGCGTCGTGTGGAGGATACCTACTGTTGGGAACAGGAGGAGGACAACCTGTTGTCCCTGTACGAAGAGATCCTTCGATAGCCGACGAGGACGTATCGAGAGCGGCACTGTTATGGTGTAACTGACTGAATTCCCGATAGATTCCATGAGCGACGTCCCGTTTACGGACATCTACGTGGACGACGAGATCATTGATCGAGTCACCGACGTTCTCGAAAGTACGTGGTACGTGAAGGGCGACGAACTGGAGCGGTTCGAACGTGAATTCGCAAGCGAGTGCGGGACGGATCATGCCGTTGGCGTGTCCAGCGGGACGGCCGCACTCCTGCTTTCGCTCCAGGCGCTCGATATCGGCGACGGAGACGAGGTATTCGTTCCAGCGCAAACGTACTTCGCGACCGTGAGTCCCGTCCTCCACCTCGGGGCCGATCCGGTCTTCGTGGATATCGACCCGGAGACGTACACCATCGATCCGGCTGACCTGGAAGCGAAGATCGAATCGTCGACGAGCCCCACGGCCGTCATGCCGGTCCACATATACGGGCAGATGGCAGACATGGACGTCATCCAGACCATCGCGGACGAGTACGATCTCGCCATCGTCGAGGACGCCGCACAGGCCCATTTCGCCGAACGGGACGGCTACACGGCCGGTGCAGTCGGCGATGCCGGCTGTTTCTCGTTCTATCCCTCAAAAAACATGACCGTGGGTGGCGACGGTGGGATGCTCGTCACTGACGACGACGATATCGCGGCGCGTGCTCGCGCACTTCGTAACCATGGCCGGGACGAGGACGGTGTCCACCGGTACCTCGGACTCAACTATCGACTCGATGAAACCAACGCCGCCGTCGGTCGAGTCCAACTCAAACACGTTCGGGACTGGAACGAACAGCGAAACGACGCCGCCCGACGATACACTGAACGGCTCCGGGACGTATCCGAAGTCACGGTTCCATACGAAACTCCGGATGCCCACCACGTCTACCACCTATACGTGATACAGGTCCCCGACCGGGATGCTCTCCAGGACCATCTCGAATCGAACGGTATTGATACCGGAATCCACTACGAGACTCCAACCCACAAACACCCGGCCGTAACGGAACGTGTCGGCGACGTTTCGGTGGAAACCGCCGAACGCTTCTGTGACCGGATTCTCTCCCTCCCTATGCATCCACGCATCAGTGGCTCGGAAATCGATTGTGTGTGTAACACCATTCGGGAGTACTACGCATGAAGTACGCGGTCATCGGAACCGGCTATTGGGGGAGCAACCACGTTCGAGTTGGTGCGGAACTCGCGGATGAAGGCAGTGTTGACGAAGTCGTCCTCTGTGACGTGGACGAGTCTCGAGTTGCGGATTTAGCTGACACGTATGACGTTTCGTACACGACCGATTTCAGCTCGCTCGACGATCTGCAAGTTGACGCGGCAACGATAGCGACACCGTCTCCGACGCATCACAAAATCGCTACGGAGTTGATGGAAGCCGGTATCGACGTACTCGTAGAGAAACCGCTCGCGACGAACAGCGATGACGCTTGGGACATCGTTGACGTTGCCGAACGGGAGAATCGGACGTTAGCAGTGGGCCACATCTTCCGACACCATCCCGCCCTCGATGAACTCAAACGTCGGATTGAACGCGGGGAATTCGGTCGCTTGAAGTACTTGAATACCACCCGATTTTCGTTCCGGGTCCCGCGAAGCACGGTCGGTGCGCTGTATTCACTGGCAATTCACGATGTCGACATTTCGAACTACCTTCTCGACGAGGAACCCGAGACCGTCTACTGCAATCTCGACTCCGTCGTCCGTGATGATATTGACGAGACGGCGATGATCACTATGGAATACGGTGAGGCAACGAGTGTTATCAACGAGTCGTGGCAGGTACCAGTCTTCGGCAAACGCCGAGATCTGGTTGTTGTGGGGTCCGAGAAAGCGGGATATATCGACTATCTCCAAGACAACGTCCTCGAGGTATATGATAGCCGAGTCGTCACCCAGGACAGTGGGCTCACTGCTCAGCAGGAGGGCAAACAGACGTACGAAGTTGCTGATGAGGAACCCCTTCGCGGAGAGGTTGAAGACTTCTTCAGCGCCAGAACGTCGAATTCGGATCCGAAAGCTCCGGGTGTAATCGGTGCGAAAGCAGTCGAATTACTCGAACACCTCGAAGAATCGGCGACGAGTGGCGAGACGATCGATATAGGTACGGAGTAGCTATTCCGCGTCCCGGTAGCGGATTACTTCGGCGGGATTTCCAGCAACGACCGCGTTTGGAGGAACGTCTTCGACGACCACTGCTCCGGCAGCGACGAGTGCGTTTTCGCCGACTTCCACGGGGAGAAGCGTTGCATTAGTTCCAATTGCAGCCCCCTCCCGGACGATCGTTTCCTCCCAAGCGTCCGAGTTACCACTTGGGGGGCGACGGTCGTTGACGAATTTCGCTCCGTGACTCACGAATACATCATCCTCGAGCGTTACGAGCGAACAGATGAAGGAATGCGTTTGAATACGACATCCATCGCCGATGGAGGTCTCGCTTTGGATTTCTACGAACGAGCCGACCATACAGTCATCGCCAATGTCCGCACCGTAGAGGTTCGTAAATCGCCATATCTGGCAACCCTCACCGACCGAACAGTCGTATAAAACTGCGAACTCGGCGATGTCAGTACCCTCGCCGATAGAACAATCTACCACGATCTGTGGCTTCGTCGAATCGCCCATAGACGGCATCCCACGTCGGCAGTGAAAACCGTAACGGTGACGAGAGAATTCGATTCATCAATTGGGGACGTCGATGGACGACCGGTGAAGTATTCGAACGAGATAGTCCCTTCTGAAATTCACATGTAGCCGAGTGCTTCGAGCTGGGATATCTCTGATTTCGATAGATTCTCGTCACTTGCTGCGGTTTCGAGCTTCCTCAACTCGGACTCACACCGTTCTCGAAGCGGCTCTGGTGCAGCATCGAACTCGCGCACTGTGGAGCGATCGGAAGCCCACCGATCTCCATCAGAATCGGCGACGACCTTCCAGTCGCCCGAATACGCGACAGCGAAGTGTGTCGAGATGCGCTTTCGAAGCGTGCTTTCGGGAACGGTGGGATACTTCTCCAAGGTTTCCTCCCCACCGGCTGCCGGGTAGTGACTGACCACGATACCGTCGTCCGATTCGAGTGCGGAGAGGGCATCACCATTCGAGGCCAGGAAATCCTCCATTCCTGACGTGAACAGTCGATAAAGCGCAGTCAACGAGACCGGTCGTTCGATCCGTCGCTCCTCAAGGTCTGGATGCGCGACGAGCAACGGGACTCGGAGAAGCGCCTCGCTTACCGACGCTTCGTGCCCCATGCGACGGTGCCCTCGCTCGTCATTCTTCCCGAGGTTTTCACCGTGATCGCTCGTCACGACGATGAGTGTTTCTTCGAGGTAGCCTTCCCGTTCGAGGAGTTGCTGAATCTGTCCCAGGTGCTCGTCGACGGTTTCGACTTCACCGGCGTAGAGTCCACGAACCGTCTCGAGGTCTGCTTCGCTTAACGTTCCCGCTTCCTTCATCCGCTCGAACTCCCACGGGTGGGCCGGCCCTTCGTTAAATTCGACGAGGTCGTCGTAGTTCAGCACGTCACCGAGATACTTCTCCTGTTTCGCGTCGGACGGTTTGTACGGCCGATGCGTATCCATATAGTTCATGAATACGAAGAAGGGTTCGTCGTCGTGGGCCCCGAGCATCGAACGCAGCACTTCGGTGTTCGTTTCGGGCGTATAGCGATAATCGCTCGTCGGAGCGAACGTCGGGTTCGGGATTCGCTGCAGCGGTTCGACTTTCGTCGCTACTTCGCCGGCCGTCACGGACAGGAGGTTTGCTACACTCTTCACTGGGTGGTCGTCGAACGGAATCCGTTTCACAATCCGCCGGAGAGCGTCCAATTGTGACGTCGATTCCTCGCGGAGGAGTTCCTGTGCGGCCCCGGAGACGTCCATTCCATCGGCGAATATATCGCGCCCACCCGTATACCTGAACTCGTCGAAGTGGCTGTGGAACTCCGTCCGTTGGCTCGCGAACCCGTTGGCGGAGATTCCGTAACACGAGTACCCCTTCGCGGAGAGTTCCTCCACCAACGGCGTGTCCACCGAGTCGCCCATCCGCTGACTTCCGTGATCGTACGGGTGTTCCCCAGTGAACATAGACGCATGCGACGGGAGTGACCACGGACTCGGCGCGATAGCTCGCTCGAACCAAACATTAGATAACGCGAGTGAGTTCAACTCGGACGCGTGCTCTACTACGGAATCGTACCGACACGCGTCCCAGACGACGAACAGTACGTTCGGCCGACTCATTACCGGGACGGAACGCCTCAGCGGTTAATAATCCTTCTCGAAAGAATTCCAGCTCAGCCGAGACGGATCTCACACCCGCAGAACCTGACGCAACTCAGCCCAAATCCAAAATCTGTTGATAGTATTGTTCGGTTACCTTCTCCCAGCGGTGTTCTCTGGCGTACGACTGTAGGTTGTCGGCACGATTGTTTGCCTCCTCGGGGTTCGATTCGATCTGCTCAAGGACAGACGAGATGGCTTCGGGATCCGGATCGACGAAGAAGACCTGCTGATCGGAGAAGAGCCGTTTCAGTCGTCCAGGGTACGCAAGCGTCGGGAGCCCGGCCGCACCGTACTCGACGATCTTCTGTGGTTGTTCGACGTTGACCAAGGCGAGTCCTGCCGAAGCGCGGTGAAAGAACCCCGGAACGAGTTCGTGATCGAACGACCCCGGGAAGTGGAGATTTCCCGAACTCGAATTCAACGTCGCAACATCGAGCCCCCGTGCTTCGCCAAGGAACACGAATTCCCAGCCGGGGGTGAGCTCAGCCGCATCGGCAATCTCCGGGAGATGGACACCGGTCGTTAACGTTCCTGCGTAAATGGCAACGGGCTTATTGAGATTTACCCCTGCATCTCGCAGTATCTGATCCGCTTCTGCAATGACATCTTTAGCCGGATCGGCAAATTTCGCGTAGTTGACCGAGTTACGGGATAGAATCGCGTTAATGTCCCGATCCAGTGCTTTCTCATAAGTGTCTGATTCGACGAAGAAGCACACCTCAGACCGTTCGAGAATCCACCACTCGATGATACAAAAGAATCGAAATAGTGGAGCAGGTAAATGATTTATTTGCTCTATCGGGTCGCTAACATCTCCGATGAATGGCTTTCGAAGCAAAATTGCTAGAAAATATCCTAGATAGAGTCCAATCCGTACATTCCCGAGAATGAGGTCATGGTCGCCAAAGACTGCGGTCTTTATTGTACTTAGGGCATCAAGACCGCTCGCATTGCATATCTCCGCATCTATACCTTTCTTTTCAAGGTGTTCAGCAATCCGCTCACGTCTTGTACTTACATTTTTACCAGTAGTCGGTCTGATCCATAGGAGTTTCATGGCGTATCAAATAGAGTTTTAACGATACGGAAATTCCGATTTGTTATCTGCATTTGATAGCGGTTAATTCATGATATTAGGTGTAACCCTTCTGGCAAGAATCGACTCACATTAGATGTCCTATGGTGGAATCTTGTGAAGTTTTCCAATTGAGTGTATTTAACATTATATACTGAAGGTAGAAATTCATAATTTCAAATAAGCAAATTTTGTAATTATATTATATTACGAGTATAATTGGTGTTGAGATTACCCATCGATTTGAAACATAATATTACGTCAGAACCCATTGCTGATTTCTGTTGGATGAGATTGGTAAAGCGAAAATCCTACTATTGTCGAATTGTAGCATGCCGACATGCAGGTCTCCGTTGTTGTGCCGACGTATTCCCTTGATAGATATGAGGACCTTTGTGATTGTATTGATTCTCTTATTTCGCAAACGTATGATGATTTGGAAATAATCGTGATCGTCGATGGGAACGAGGCTGTATATGAGCGCGCTGTTGATGCCTATGGAAATGTTGAGAATGTGCTGATTTATCTGAGCCATGACGATGCAGGACCACTCAGCCGGGGGAATATGGGAGCTATCCAAGCGTCTGGCGATATTGTTGCGCTCACCGACGACGACGCTGTTCCGAGAAAGGACTGGATACAGGAACTCGTGGCTGTATACGAGCGTCATGATGCAATCGCTGTCGGGGGGCGGATTATACCTAAGTGGGTTGTTGGGAAAGCAGAGTATATTCCGGAAGAATTTTACTTTCTCATTGGTGCCACCCATCGGGGATTTCCTGTAGAAGAACAGGAAGTGAGAAATACCTTTGGCGCGAATCTGTCGGTGAAGCGGGAGGTTTTTTTGAAACTGGGCGGTATCAAATTAGGAGGAATTGACCCGTCAAGCGTCCAAGGCCGAGAAACTGAGTTTTGTGCACGGTTACAGCGGGCGTATGGGGAGGGGGTTATATATACCCCCGATGCAGTCGTAGCTCACAAAATATATCAATATCGAACACAACCAACCTGGTTGGTTAAGCGGGCGTTTTGGCAGGGTTATTCAAAACGGGCAATGGAAAAACTCGTCCCTGATTCGTCTGACGAGGAATCACAACAACTCCGTCGACTATTCGGTGAATACATACCGAAACGAGTCTGGCAGTTACTAATCCGGCCGACCCGGATGAAACTAAAGCAGATGTGTATGCTCTTTCTTTTACTTGCTGCGACCGGTATCGGGTATTTCTACGGAATTATCCGCTGGCGATGACCCTCCTGTTTATTGAGGTAATCTTCTCCCGGTAATCCATGGCAAACGCATTAAGATATGGTAATACGGGATGCTGCTTCTTAGTCATGATATATCAGAAAGGCAGGTTTCACAAACCGGGATGGTCACTACTCAACGTAAAATCAATTCCTGCCATTAGCACTCTCTTTTGAACTCTATACGTCCTTTGTATTATATTTGAAATTAGATGGAATTTATCACTTGGAACTAATGAACATCTGGCTTGAGAACAGTCGCCTGAAATGATCCCTGATTGGTTACTGTTCTGAAAAATAGTGGTCGGTTGGTGTTCCTTGCCTCACTAGGTATCAACCGAGAACCCTGGAGCATATCAAGTCATTGCGCATTCATCACTTAATTAATAGAGATTTCCTCTACGCAGGATTAATTGTATTCAGGCAGGGTGTCGATTTCGTCCTTTGTTACTATGTCGGGTTCAAGATCAATTCCTCTGATTAAGAACATGTCTGTATTGATGTCGTGAAATGGTTTCTCGAATCGGGGTGTTTTGCCCGACGCCACATCTAAGAATAGTTCGGCCATGTTATAGTTCCCAGTTAGATTGAAGAAGTTATTCACCATCACGAACTTGCCGACATTGACTTCAGTGATTTTCGGTGTGCCCGATTGGGAGACCTTGAAATCAACACCGAGGTTTCCGGAGGCGTTCGGTGCTACCTCTCTGATAACATCTCGCGCCGTCTCGTTAAGTTCCTTATCGTCGACCATGCGGGAGATAAGGGGGGTAGAAGCCCCAGTATGTTCTTGGCCGAAAAAGTACCGTCTCCGATCGCAGGCTTTCCCCATTACTAATTCGCCGTCATCCCAGAGCATGAAAATTTGATAGTCCTTGCCGGGGAGGAATTCAGATAATGTGAAGTTTGATCGGGTTCCGCCTTTGTTCTCGCAGTATTGAACCCATTGTTCCGCTTGATCTGGGTCATGAAGCGGGAGGGCCTCCATTGATCCAGATCCAAATCGGCTACGAAACCAAAGCGGTTCACCATCGCTTAAAGTATCGAATGCTTCTTGTACCGTGTAATCGCCAAGGGAGATGGTTTCTGGCACTTCAAATCCTGCCTGTTGTAAGTGTCGCTGGAGCCTGAGTTTATCGAGGCAGAGTTCAACAGATTCCGCGTCTGGGAGCAAGACTGAGCAATTGAACTGGTCTTTTGCATTGGCGACTTCCCGTACCTCTATTTCATGTTGCGGGACGAAGACATCTACATTGCAGTCGGTAATGATCTCATTCATGGATTCGATATAGCCGTCCTCGTCGCCTCGTGGAACGATGTACGTGTCATCTGCAAGGGATTTTGTGGCGAGAAGCCGATCAGAGTCAGTCCCGACAAAATCTACCTCGTACCGGTTTGACTCTCGAACACTTCGAATAACGTTGTTTGTTCCGCCCCCTCCCACGGCAGTTATAAGGACGGTATCAATATTCCTGGTCATATTCCATAGCCCTTCGTGGATTACATGTACGGATATTCGGAGTTCCGATAGTTGTCTTTCTCGTAGTTCGTAATGTCATTTTCTTCCATCCATTCCTGGATTTCCTGAACGCCGTCCTCGATGGTGTAGTTCGTCTCCCAATCGAGAATATGGTTGATCTTATCGAAGCTAACCTGATATGTTCGGTCATCTTCCTTGTGTTCAACGAACCGTACTTCTGCGTCTGAAATGTGTTCTTCGACGATCCGGCCGACTTTCTTAATCTGGTAATTGAGCTCGTTATCACCGACGTTGAATATTTGATGATTGATCTTTTCCTCGTCTGCTTCAAGGACTCTCGCGAAGGCGCGGGCAGCATCATGCACATGGACGAGTGGACGGTATTGTTCCCCACCATAGACTGGGATGTCGTTTTCCAGAATTGCCTTTGCCGTTAAGAGATTAACAACGAGGTCAAAGCGCATCCGTCGTGACCAGCCGAAAATGGTGCCAAGCCGGAGGATTGTCGGTGAAATATCGTTATCAGAAAATTCGTCATGGGTTTCGTGGAGAATGATCTCTTCCGAGTCGATTTTCGATTCCGCATAGAGAGATAATGGATTGAGGTATGAGCCTTCGTTTAATTCCATGAGTTTGCTCGCACCATAGACTGAACAGGTCGATGCAAAGACGAGTCGGTCGATATCATGGAGTTTAGCCACTTCAACGAGTGCTTTCGTCGCCTCAACATTCACTGCTTGTGTAGCTTGCTCGTTGACGCCGCATGCTGGATCGCCGACGATGCCAGCTAGGTGGATGACGGCATCAACCTCTTCCATGGCATAAGAGAGATCTTCGATGTGACGGATGTCACCCTCGGTTATTTCAAGTTGGTTATGATCACAAAAAGGATCGAGGGCGCTCTCACCGAAGAGGAATGAATCAAGAACCCGGACTGAATGTCCATGTTTGAGTACCTCCTCAACAACGAAGTTGCCTATGTAGCCAGCGCCACCTGTAATGAGTACACGCATTACCTGTGTGGTACAAAAGAATAGATATCAATTCGTCGGTCTCCAGCGACGCTATACCCATTAGAACTTCGTCTCAACTGCGTGTTGATGCGAAATTTCGAATTGTTTCGATGACGTACCGGATGTCTTCCTCGGTGAGGTCTGGATGGTTTGGAAGACCGAGTGTGTTACCAGCGACTGCCTCGGCGTTCGGCAGCGAAAGTTCGTAATTGTGGTCATTTCCATTTGCGGTCCAGGGGAATTCCGAATTGAATCCGCGGTGGTGCTGAAAGACGGGTTGGTCGTATAACGGAGCGGTGTATCGGTGCCGAGTTTCAACACCACGTTCTTTCAACTCTTGCCAGACCTGCTTGCCATCCATCTCAATTGCGTCCGGATTGATTTCGATCGGGGCCCAAAAGTAGGCGTGGTCGGCATACTCACGGATGGTTGCTGGTTGAAGCCACTCAATATCAGCCAATTCAGTGAGTAGTCGTTCAGAAATATTTCGTCGCCGAGTGTTAAGGTCAGAAAGTCGGTCTATCTGTGCGGTGCCGATCGCGGCTTGGAGGTCCGACATTCGGTAGTTATAGCCAAGCTCGGTGTGGTGGTCGCGGTCTGACATGCCATGGCTTCGGAGCAGGCGGATTTGTTCGGCTAGCGTGTCATCATCGGTTGTCACGATGCCGCCTTCGCCGGTTGTAATATTTTTTGTGGCGTAAAAGGAAAAACAGCCGGCATCGCCTATAGAACCAACGCACTGGCCCTTATATCGGGCGCCATGTGCTTGGGCGGCGTCCTCAATGACAGCCAGGTCATGTTCGGCGGCGAAGGCGCATATCTCGTCCATTTCTGCGGGATGACCATACAGATGGACTGGCATAACGGCGACTGTTCGGTCAGTGAGACATCGGTCGAGGTCTGTATGGTCAAGTGTATAGATATCTCGGTCAATATCGGTGAAAACCGGCACGCCGGCTTGGTGGACGACGGCCGTTGCTGTCGAGCCGAACGTTATTGATGGAACGATGACCTCATCACCTGGTTCAAGCCCGATCACGTTGAGCGTTAATTGAATAGCTGTTGTACCATTACTGACTGCGACGGCGTGGTCGACACCGATAAAATCGGCCCACTTTCGCTCAAATTCTTCGACCTTTGGCCCCTGGAGAAACCGTCCAGAATCGAGCACCTCCTTTACGTTGGCATATTCTTCCTCGCCGATAATCGGCTTAGCAACACTTACGCGTCTATCAGGCATATCAAGGACGGCGGTGCCGACAATAATTAAGCCGTTGATGCGTCCGTCCCACCACACAAATCTATCGAAATTAGGGGGAGATACGACCGTGGTTATGTCTCATCAGTCAGGACGCCCGGGAGGAATCGATCTTCGTGTGCCGAAATGGTGTCCTGATAATCAACCAGTGTCCCCAAGATGCTCCGGACACCTTCTTGAAAGCTGGTGGATTGCCCGTCAATTAGGTCAATATACCGGTCGTTTTCGATTTCCATTGCGTGGGTTTCATCCTCATCACGGGGATTCTCAAAATGTTCCACATCAACATCAAAGCCAAATTCAGCGGCAACATTGGCGATGGTTTCGGCAATTTCGACAATACTGATAGCTCGGGTTACTTGATTGTAGACAACGTGGTCGTCAGATCGTCGAGCTGTGTCGATGACTGCTAATTGTGCCAAGCCTTCGACAGCGTCCTCAAGGGCGATGAACGGTTTCCGCTGTTGACCCTTTCCATACACGGTCATGGGGTAGCCGGCGACCGCCTGTGCACAGAATCGATGGGCCACAACACCGAAGTAATAATCAAAGTCATACCGTGTCGCCAGTCGTGAATCGGCCGCTGTTTCTTCGGTTGCGGTCCCGTATGTGATGGCGGTCCGGACATCCGAGATAGGAATCCCGAACTGGTCGTGAGCCAACCGCATATTGGCAGCATCATGCGATTTCGTGGCGTGATACCAGCTGCCCGCCATCGACGGGAATGGTACTGCATCTCGCTCGCCTTGGTTCTCCATAGTAGCGCCGCCTTCCGGAATGGGGAACTCAGGCGCACCATACACTCCGGTAGTGGTGGTCTCGATGAAGTGGGTGTCATTGAGATTGTGTTCGTGGAGGCCCCACAGGAGGTTTCGCGTTGCCTGCAGATTATTATGCTGAGTGTAGTTGGCGCGCTCGCCGTTGATCTGAGAGTATGGTGCAGACGGTTGAGCAGCAGTATGAACAATAACGGATGGTTCATGGACAGAGAGTAGTTGGTCGATCGCTGCCCGATCGATGAGATCAATTTCGACAACCGAGAGGTTTGAATGGCCGTGAATCTCCTTGGCAGCCTCAAGTCGTTCGTCGATACTTCCAACCGGAACTGCGCTCGTTGAACCGATCGATTCAACCCACTCCCGGCGTGCAAAATTATCAACAAGAACCACCCGCTCGGCTGTTCGGTCGGCAATACGGAGGGCGGTTGGCCACCCGATATATCCGTCGGCCCCGGTGACGACGATACTCATAGTATTCTGACCCTGTATAAGCGCGAGTAAAAATCCTCGCATTACGGAGGAAACTGAACCTCCCAACCCGACGCCGGTGAGATTGGCGAATCAACGGTCAAGAGAAAACATTTGCCGTTCAACAGTCTAGGAAAATCGATGATGAGTGACTTTTCTGAGCTCAGAATCCTCGAAGCCTGATACGAACTGCTGACATCGCTGATCTATAGTGTGTACCCGGGGAAATTTTCGAATATCAACCGAGATTAGCATGGCTCAACTGGATAGGAAATTGGGGAAATCCCGCCGGATATTGATTTCTTTTCTACAGCATAGAGAGTATTATTAGAGCCAAAACCTCAAATCCTCCCGTTACTGATAGATGCTATATGTACATTAGTGTCGTTGGGAGCGGCTATGTCGGGACCACTCTCGCCGCCTGTTTCGCCGACCTCGGCCATGAGGTTCTCGCCATCGATGTGGACGACGAGACGGTCCAGCAGATCAATAACGGGGAGACGTCTATCCACGAGCCCGGGTTGGAGCCACTCATCTCCGCTTATGCCGGCGGTCGTCTCAAGGCCACCACCCAGCATGAGGCTGCAGTAAAGACCGGTCTCACCTTTCTCGCTGTCGGAACGCCCGCCAATGATAATGGGTCTATTGACGCCAGTATTCTGCTGGAAGCGGCTGCAGATGTCGGCAAAGCCATCGCTGACAAAGATGAGTACCACCTTGTTGTGGTCAAATCAACCGTCCTGCCTGATGTCATTGAGGACGATCTGGTGCCACTCATTGAGAGCACCTCGGGGAAGACAGACGGCGAAGAGATTGGAGTCGCGGTTAACCCCGAGTTCCTCCGTGAGGGCAGTGCCGTTGACGATTTTATGGACCCAGACAAAATCGTTGTCGGGACAGATGGAGACGACCGGGCCCTCGACAGGCTCGCTCGGGTGTACGAACCGTTGGTTGCAGAGTGGGATGTCCCGACCATCGAAACGGGGCGGAGAGAGGCGTCGATGATAAAATATGCAAATAACTCATTCCTCGCTGCGAAAATCAGTCTCATCAATGACATCGGGAATATATGTAAAGAATACGGGGTCGACATCTACGAAGTGGCTGAGGCGATTGGTATGGACGCCCGAATTGGCGATAAATTCCTCAGATCCGGAGTTGGATTCGGCGGAAGTTGCTTTCCGAAGGACACGAACGCACTCATCCACGCGGCCCAAGAAACCGGGTATGATCCCGCCATGATTGAGGCTACACTCGAAGTCAACGAAACACAACCCCAGCGGATGCTTGTCCTACTTGACGACCATCTCGATGTCGATGATAAACCCGTTGTCGTGCTGGGCCTCGCATTCAAACCGGGAACGGACGACATCCGCGGGTCCCGCGCCAAGCCCATCATCGAGAGTCTCCTCGAACGTGGCGCCGATGTTGTTGCCTTCGACCCAAATCCACAAGCCGTCGAGGCAATGTCCCAGCAATACCCGAACATCGAATATGCTGACTCGGCATCTGAGGCCCTCCAGGGAGCCCATGCCGCTGTAGTGGTCACAGATTGGTCGGAATTCGCCGACCTCGATACTGAATTCGACACAATGGCTGACCCAATAGTGGTCGATGGCCGCCGCATCATCACCCGACGAGACGGAATTACGTACGAAGGACTAACCTGGTGACAGCCATGAAACTACGGCATATTAGAACCGGGTACTTCTCGCCAACGGAGAGAATTGGATTCCTAGCACGACGGTTTTGGTGGTCGGTGGCTTGGGGATAAGGATGCGGCAGTTCATCGTCGTTGGTCATGAAGCACCTGCCTCAGGTGAATTTTCCTTGGATGATCTCCCAGGAGCAGGGCGGCTTGATGTCCTTTGTCGGTGTATCACGAACTCATTGCTCCTCTCGCATGATATCCGCGACGCAGTCCGCATCCACCTCGTGGTCAACGACGAGTACGTGGTATGGTTTGACGGGAGTGAGCTTCGCCGTCTCAACCCGGATGAGCGGTCAACCGGTGCATTACTCCGTGGCGCCCTCCGTGACCGAGATCAAGCCATCGGTGAGCAACCCGTTTCCACCGCACCAGGGATCTACATTGCCCAAAAGACCTTTCGTTCACTCATCGAACAGTGTGCAGACGATGGGCGACTTGTAGCGCTGCAGCTCGATGGCCAACCCGTCGTTGAGTGTGATTTATCCCCTGATCCGATATTCGTGCTTTCGGATCACCGGCCATTCACCACGCACGAAACCACCATTCTAAATGATCATGTCGACCACCGGATTTCCCTCGGTCCACTCCCACTCCATGCCGATCAAGCGATCACCGTCGCCCACAACTACCTCGATACCCACGGATATACTCACTATTAACACAGCCTCGCGGTGAGCACCGACACGGCATAGGGGGCGGCACCGCCGGCGACATATAAAAGACCGGATATCAAGTGCTTACCACATCCATTTAAGTTAGTCGGTATCGGAGATGGCGGTATGACCCTCCAAATCGGGGATGCAGTCGGCGATGGCTTACGACGCGCCTTCACAACCAGTGGCGGCATCCTGATGGCTGCAACATTCGCATACATGCTCGTCTTCCTCAGTGCCGTAAACGCCGTCTTCCTCGAATATCTGCCACCCGAGGCCCAAGAAAGCGGGCAACTCGGCTTTGCGCTCCCGGTTCCTCCAACAGCTGCCGCCGCAATCGCCGCTATCAGCATGCTCGTTGGTATCGCCCTCTACATCATCGTTGCCCGCGCCCTCTCACGCGACCAGACCGACCTCAACACCTTCCCCAGCAGCCTCGTGACGCGCCGCATCGGGCGGGCGACGTTGTCATCCATCGGCGCCACCATCATCCTCCAAATCGCGGTCACAATCGGATTCATCCTCCTCATCATTCCTGGGATCTTCCTCGCAATCAGCTTCATGTTCGTCATCTTCGCCATCGCGGTCGAAGATGAACGCGCCATCGATGCACTCAGCCGGAGCTGGGAACTCGCCAGCGGCAACCGCTGGAAACTCCTCGCCCTCCTCCTCATCGTCGGCGTCATCGGAATCATCATTGGCTTCGTCGGCTCTATTGCCTCCCTCGTCAGCCCGCTCATCGGCGAACTCATCAACCTCGCCCTCACCACCGTTCTCATGGTCGTCATCTACGGGATCGTCGCCGACGCCTACCTCCAACTCTGCGACGACGAAGACCCCCCAGAAACCGGCGAAACACCCATCCAAGATACCGCTACCACCGCCTAACCCCGTTCCTGACAACAGCTTCGATATCAAACGGAAGTGATCCTTGTGGGAAACACAAATATGGATAGCTCGCAAGAGAGTAATCCTTAATGGCGGCGGCGGCCTCGTATCACTCGCGGGCCGGTGGGGTAGCTTGGTATCCTTCGGCCTTCGGGTGGCCGTAACCGCAGTTCAAATCTGCGCCGGCCCACTACCACAACCGCCACCCACCAATGGACAGAGACCAATACATCATTAATAAATAGCGTCATCGTCCAGACTTGAAAATTCCACCCCGGGGGTGGGTTCGTCCCACGTTAGTGACTTTGAGGATACGAACGGTGGAATCGTCATACCCCTGATCAGGCGGGAAGAACTGAAGCACTCCCAACCCGGAATGATCCGGGGCCGTTATCACCCCGGTTATACTGTCGCTTGCTCTACTGAGATGTCTACCTGCGTATAAAGCGTCGAATCCTCAAGAGCAAGAGATGGATATTCCGGGAATATCGCATATCGTTTTTCATCCTGAATTCTCTATGTCTACAGAATCGGCAAAAAATATCGTCGTCCGTAGCAGGAGAATATCTCTTATCCACCTGCCAAGACGGTGGTTGCTGACCGAGGATTACGACCTCCTCGGGAAGCACTATTCGTAGTCGTTACCCTTCAACGACAGGGATTTCGAGTTCCTGCGTGTTGAACCGCCATCCGATCGAGCCCTCCGCGTCCTCTGGTGCTGTCCGCGTGTGTGTGACTTCTACGGCTGAGTTCGCGTCAACCCACACATATCGCAGTGCTGGAGATCCACCGTTGTCTGGAGTGAATCCGACGGCTTTCATCTGTCGTTCATCCGTCGGATTGTAGACGACACCGACCGCTTCGTATTCCTCACCTGGCCGCACTTCCGCCGGTGTCGCGTAAGCATCGATAACCCCGGTCGACAAATCATCACCCGCCAGTATCGTCACGTTCCCAGCAGATTCGTTGTTCACACTCCACGAGCGATTCCGATCGGCGGACAAGTCATCCGCGGCGGTGGCTTCGTAGGTAACGGTCGTCGATTCGCCAGGAGCGAGAGCCGCACTCTCGGTCCCCATTGTTGTACTATTCGAGCTGTTGTCTGCCGCATTGAACTGGACAACAGCGGTACCCGACCGGTTCCCGACGTTTTCGACAACGGCGGACACGTTGTACGATTCACCCGGCCCGACGACCGACCGTTTGACGGACGGATCATGGATCTCGATGTTATCGCCGTTGAGTGGTTGTTCTTCAACGGTGACACGGGCCAGCGACTCTCCATCAATTCGGAGGAGGTAGGACCCGATGCTATCGAACGAGACCGGTATCTCGAACCGATGAGAGTCATCCGAATCGATCTCCACCTCCTCGTTATACATGACGCGTCGCGTTGTTGTCACGAATGCGTCAAACGTGCCGGAGGCACCAGTGTTTTCCACGACCGCCGTTGCAGTCACTTCTTCGCCCGGATACACGGTGTCCTTCTCAACTGATTTTTCGACAATATCGAAATTCGGACCCGTCCCATCCGACGTCGTTGTTGTGGTTTCTTCCTTGATGACGTCGATGAGATCGGCGATGACATCCGTGAAGGATGCCGCGCCGATATCGGTCCACTCACCGCTGTCAGCTTGCTCTTCAGCCATATGCCTGAGCGTCTCCTCTTCGGAGTAGCCAGAGTCTGCTTCAGGCTCGGAAACTGCAACGAGTGTTGCATCCTCGTCGTTTAGACGGTTTATTGCGGTTTCTCCTGCCTGTTCATATCCGTCGTCATCTTCATCAGTAATGACAACAACGATTTTCTGCGCGTCACTACGGAAGTCTAGTTCATCGAAGGCAAGGAGGATAGCATTTGAAGCATTTTCCGTGCCCCCGGGGGTATCGAAATCAAGGGAATCTTTGAAGTCCTCTGTGTCTGATGTGAAAGTCTGTCGGACTTCAGTTAATTCATCTCCTTGGTCGTCATATGTAATAAGCGCATACCGCGCGTCGATACCTTCCGAATCTAGTTCATCAGCGAGGTTCTCGGTTTCGTTTTGTAAATCATCGGCTACCTCATCCATGCTGCCTGACCGGTCGAAGAGAACGACAACATCTGCCTGACCCTCCGATTGGGCAGCTGCCGGCCCAGCGAACACCACGGCCGAAAGCGCTACGCTCACGAGTAGGAGCGTTACAACTACCACTGTGGTCTTCGTCCATCGCGAAAGTTTCTGACCTGTCATTTGAAACCTCTCGATAGATGATGATTGGATTGCTGTTCTACGCGACTAGTAGGTGTATTGGTAATCATATCCCAGCCCCGTATTCAACCCAAACTACTTCACCCATTAACTTATTAGCGAGTTAATGCCATCCAACTATCATTAATAAAACATTTGGAAAGAGATTCGCCTCTATGCTTCTAGAGCGGGGTACTCACCAGTCTAAAATCGGAAGACGATGATGGGTTCAGAGAACGTATCCTCGAGCGAATCTGGATTAGAATCATGTAATTCTTGGTTACAACCATACCCTGTAAACATCATATACATGAAATGAACATGATTAGCTATTTATCGATTACTGATACTACCCACTCCCCATGAACCTTGCAAAGTGACCGACCAATTGAATCGAGAAAGTCGCCGGAATCACACCGCGCTCTACTGCTATCTACTGATGAGCGGGCGGCAATTGTGGAGTACCACTGCTCCAAAAACCTCATTGCCAGATTATCACAGATTGATGTGACCATAACCAGCAATTAAATCGGCGTTGAATTCCTCCAACCGCGGGGCAATAGCAGACTGGCAAAAACGACGGTGCTAACATCCGCCACCGGTCTGACTCACCGCCTCGTCCGTCATTGGCTAGAGACCCCGGCCGTCACGAATATCGAACAGATAAACGGTGAGACGGGGCTTATCATTAGTTAACAGAATGATTCTGATTTAGTATGACGATCAGGAGTACCGTATGAGACTACGGTGGGAGTGTATCGATGTCCGTAGATTTGAGCGACAGATACGGCAGTGGGCCTAAACCCTGAAATAACCCGGTGTGCAACGAGGTAAGTATGTACGATTCAGTATTATTGCCGACAGATGGCAGCCAGGAGATGGCCCAGGTGACAGAGCAAGCGATTGAGCTAGCAACCCTGTGCGATGCAGAATTACATGTCGTCCATGTCATGGACGAGCGGGCATATTTCGCAGTTCCTTCAGATGCCCGCGACCGGGTCCAGGACACATTAGAAGCCGATGGGGAATCATTCACCCAAGCGGTCGCTAACCAAGCAACAGCCGCCGGCCTCACGGTCGTTCGCGAACACTTGTGGGGTGATCCAGCGGCTGCTATCCTCTCGTATGCCGTCGACAACGACATCGACGTCATCGTGATGGGGACCCACGGGCGGACCGGCTACGAGCGATATCTCCTCGGGAGCGTCGCCGAAAAGGTTGGCCGCATCGCCCCCACCCCCGGCTTGGCCATCGCTGTGGGGGACACCGACCAACAAATCGAAGACATCGCTACCGCGCCAAGTCCCACCACCACAAAACCACAGTCATCCGAACTCGAACACGACGATCCACCGAACACCGAGCCAGACGATACAAAATAAAAACCATACCTGCCAAACTCTCGATACACGCTACTTCACTCCTTGTACATCTACTCGCCAAACGAAATCCCCACCCTCCATGCTGTTCGATATCCTGGCGACGCACGGAGTCAAAAACACCATATAGACACAGAGAGGAATCCCGGGGTATGCAGCGAGGTGCCCTCCATGCCGCAATTGCGGTGTTCGCCGGTATCGCTCATGCCAGCTTGATTCTCGGCGTCGTCCTCCACTACGGCTACGAGGTCGGTTCGACCGCGTATGAGCCCCATATCGCCGTCTGGCGGTACGGTGGACTAATTGTTCTCGGGGCGGTCCCTGTTTGGCTCGCCCTCACCGACCGCCTTATCGCCCCACTTGTCGTACTCGTGGCGCTGGCGGGTTATGCAGTCGGCGCCGAACTCACCCCACCCGGACCAACATTCCACGATATCGCCGACCTCGAACCCGGAATCCAGGGACACACAGGGTCTACCGTGGTCGAAAACGGCCTCTATCTCGTCAAGTACATGTCAGCATGGTATATCTGGACGATCGCTCTCATCCTGACCGCGGGCTGGGAACACCACCTCCGCAGCCAGACGAGGTGGCTCCCACCACCCCAACTTGAGGTCGACCGCCCGACGACGCGACAGTCAGCTTTCGGGATTGCTGTCGCCGCCGGCTGCCTCCACGCGCTCGGGTCGATCGGCTACGCCTGGGGACTCGGCCTCTTTGACACCCCGCTGTTTCTCGCCTGGGCCGCCATCGGCGGCATCCTCCTCGTCGCCATCCCCACCTACCTCCTCATCCAGTACCACCTCGTCTGGCCGCTCGCCATTGCAATCCTCCTGTTCCTCAACAGTATCCACAGCCATCAGTATGCCGGCCCCGGTGACCCCCACGCCCTCTACGTCGCCGGCTGGATCGCCTTCCTCGCCATCCCACTCCTCGCCGCCGGCATCGAATACACCACCACGAAACTCTACCACAAACGCCTCACCCTCACCGATTAACCCCGCCCGCTCTCTACCAGACACCGATCATGAAATCTACCTGGAAGAACTCCATCCGTGATACATCAATATCTGTCATCTGGAGGGATCAGACAACCGTCTGGGAGCCCAATTCATCATATCTGGAGAATTTTCCTGGAACCGGCTACGGATGAGCAACGTCGATCTGGACAAGGGACAGGTGAGAGGAGTGATTGCTGAGAAATGCGAAGGGTCCTGGGATGATTCTCAGGGAGTGAGATTCACCATAGCCATGACGGGGCCGACCGACCTATCTTGCGGCGAGGACGATTGAGGCCCTAGAATCGTATGGCATCGAGCAAATGACGCCCAGTGACCAAGACCAGTTCCTCACGAGTCCCCACGTCGGCGTCCTCAGTCTCCCTGGAGACAATATACCCGTAATGCGGCCACGGTCATACTGGTACGACGGGGAGACAACGCTCTATTTCAACCACATTATTCCAAGAGAGCCGGAAAGCCGCCGTGAGCAGGGGTGCCGCAGCCGCCCGTTTTCTCGTATACCGAGCCGAAACTCGTTATAACTGGCGGAGTGTTCTCCTCACCGGCCATATTCACCGAGTCCCCGACTACGAACAAGACCGCATCAATATGGCCTTAGATATGCCGTCCCAACCAGCGGTCTTCAAACAAGCCAGTAGCACCGAACCAACCGCACTCTATCAATTCCACATCACGGATAAAACCGGCTATAAACACATCGGGCTTCCACCCAATCTCGACAAACCCACCGAGAACGGAAAATCCACTAACCGATCCAGATAACCAATCTCCACGCGCGAGGAGAACACGCCACCAATACAGGTAGAAGACCGTCACAAGTTAACGAAATTGGTACCATCAAGTGACGTGTACGCAAGGATTTCCAAGGATAGACGGCGGATATCGGCCCAAACACTTTTCGATTTCCAACGCTATTAGCAGATACATTCACGGGGCCTGGGGATCGGCCGGGAGGCCGGTCAACGACTCGGATTAGAAGATGTTATGTATGGATGACCGCGCTCAATCGGAGACGCTCGCCATCGGGTTAGTATTTATGCTCGCATTGGTGAGTGCCATCCTCATCGCTGGGATCGGGTCACTTACCCTCTATGAAGGCCAGCAGTTCGCCGAAACAGAACATAGTGTGCAAGTTGTGAGTGAACTGGATTCGAAGACCAGTATGGTGGCGCTTGAAGGTGGTGATTCGGCGAATGTCGAACTCGATATCCGCGGTGATGGCGTCATGGATGTCCGTGACACGGGCCGTCTTCGATTGGTGATGCAGAATGAAACGGGACAGGACCTCAATACATCCATCACGTTAGGAACGGTAACGTATACGAATAATGGACAGGAAGTCGCCTATCAGGGTGGCGGGATCTGGCGCCGAAACACGAATGGAGAAGTGAATGAGAGTGTGATGGTGTCGCCGCCGGAGGTCCATTATCAAGATGGAACGTTGACCCTTCCAATGATCCAAGTCTCGGGCGATGAGTATGATTTCTCCCGGGCTCGAGTTAATAAACGAGCGACGACGCGCGTCTATCCGAATGAGACCCTCTCAAACCCAATTCCTGAGGGTGACAATTTGACGATGTATATCACGAGTGAATATTATCGGGCGTGGGGTTCGTTTTTCGACCGTCGGATTAATTCACAGGTCCGCGTCTTCGATGCGAATAATACGGTCGCGATCCGGTTAGAGAGCCCTGAGGCCAAATTTGAAATTGGTGCTGGCCTGATATCAGTTGGAAACAACAGGATCCACATGACCGGCAGCGGGGGCGATCCGAGTTTTGTGGATAGTTACAATTCATCGATCGATATCTACGAGAACAGTAATACGGGGAATGGAACGGTCAGCGGGCCAGGTAACCTCAAGCTTGGAGGGAATACCTACATTAAGGGAACGGTCGATATCGGTGGTCAGATGACATTTAACGGGAATAACAACACGGTGTATGGCGATGTGTGGCATCAAGGATTGGATGAGGACGATGAAGAATACATCACGGGGGAGACGGCCAAGAATGGGAGTGGAATTCGAATTGAACCCATTGATGAAACCGTCACATGGCACGTCAACGACCTCTGTGACGAAGACAACGTTTCAGCGCCAAGCTTCGATGAGGCCAACACCGACGGAAGATACTGTATCGACGGTGACCTTGAATTCAGTGGCAGCAACGATACCCTCACGTTCGATCTACAGAACGATAACGTCTCATTGGCAGTCAAGGGGAATATCGATATCGGGAATGGTGAACAAATAGAAGTTATCAACCCGACTGACGGTAATGCTGTCAAATTGTGGCTTGATGGTGACAATGTTGATATCAAGGGTGACGTGAACGTGACCGACGATCGATCGCCTGCCTTCCGTCTGTATGCAAAAAGTGGAACTGATATCAGCCTGGGCTCGCAAGGAGGCGGCGGCGGAAATAATGATGATTCAAATACCCGGGTTGTTGGATTGATATTCGCACCAGGATTTGACGGCGGCTTACTCGAACTATCATCGCAGGCTGAACTCTTTGGCTCAGCGGTCGTCCCAGACGCGAAAATGACGAGTGGCAGTGCCGTCCACTATGATTTAGCCTTAGGCGGGTTCAGCTTCGAACGCATTGGAACACCACCAGCCAGACTGGATTACTTCTATGTCACAGTCAACGAGATCGAAATCGAGGATGGATAAGGTTCACTGGGAGAGACGAACATCGACCGTGGTCCAGCGCACTGATAACGTCTCCGTCTCCGCCTGAACAACCACTGTTTGATTGGCTGCATCATACGAGATTGTACTGTCCGGAGGGACGACACGCTCGAAATACTGCCCCCACGCCTGATACCGGGGCGAATCAATGCTGAGATTGTACGCAACCGGGTCGCTCGCGTTCGTAACGGTCAAGGTACGCGGACTGGTTTCCGGCGGGCCATTCTGCCGGACGGCCAACTGCACGGGGCCGGACCCACTAATCGATTCCGTTGCCCCCGGAAGCTGTGTCCCGACGATTGACAGAAGTGTCCGGTTTTCATCGAACGCCATCGGGGGGTCACGGACCACATAACCTTGGCCGTGATCAGTCCGGAGGACGGCACCACTCGTGTAATGCAACGATGTCTGCTCTCGGGTATAGCTGATTGGTGTGAGAAGTGTCTGATTTGACCCCGACTGATGAGAGACATTTAGCTCGATGGAGACTTGGCCTTGGGCTGCAAGATGTCCGCCGGCAAACTGGAGTTCCGTCGACCGGGCAGGTGCACCGTTGCGACGAACATCATCAATGTTATTCGCGACAATGTCAAACGCCCGATCCGCATTATTCATCGCCTCGCCATGCTGGATATCCTCCATTGCCGCAATCCCGACAGTATAAATGAGGACGATTGAGGTCATCACAATGCCGAACACGATCACGAATCCAACCAAGTCACTCACCCCCGAGTAATCACGAAATATCCGTCGGAGTCGCGTGATCGATCGTAGACGGCC
>CAZSSY010000025.1:0-8926 GCA_964609565.1 uncultured Natronomonas sp. | reverse complement strand
TTCCAGCGTCAGGTCGTTCGTATCAGCCAGGTATACTATTCGGATATCGCCGCCAGTCACGGTCGTTTCCTGCACATGCGTTTCGTTCGCTATTGGTGTTTCGACGGCTACATCAACACTGTCTGAAGTGACGACGACGTGCGCTGTCCCGTCATTTGCAGCCAATGAGATCGTATAGGGTTGATTTGCCAGCGTCTCCGAGAGTGACAGGGGGACTATAGCCGTTGTTGGCTCGCCGGCGGGAGTATGCGTGTTTGTTCGAACCAAGCGGTCGGCGGCCATAATGGAAGCGGCAGCCTGGTCACCCACGACGGTTGCTTCATCCCGGACGGCAAGTTCCCGTTGGGTCTGGACGGTTTGACCAGCCGTGAGGAGGATTCCGGCGACGAGAATCACCGCAATGGCAACAGTGAACACATACGAAACCGTGAACGAGACGCTCCGGGAATCGTCTGATCGAGGCGGTAGAGGGTTCAAATCGGTCATGTTGGCTTCATGTGAGCTGGTTCTCCCGGAGCAACCCGGATCGCAGTGTCATACTCAACACCTGACTCCGCATACCCGGTTTGGACGACCATGCTGTATACGGCATGCGCATACCGAGGGTTCGTCTGGCTCCCAGGATCTCCCAGATCATTGATGATGAGGTTCTCATTGGGTTCATCCCTGCTGACCGTGAGATGGTAACTCCCCGATGCGTTGTCGCCGTTTCTGTACCGAATATTGTACGGGGACGTGAGGCCGTCTGCAAAGGTGAAGGTACAGGAGTCGCCGAATGTGCCTGCAGTCCAATTGATCGTCTCTGCGTCATCGACCGAGCAAACGTTGTTTTCGGAGGAGATCTCCAGCATAATCGCGGAATTACTGGTATTCACATAGGCTAGCCATGTCTGATTGCTTCCTCCGGTCACGCGGAGATGAAAACGCTTTCCGCCGGTGGCAGACCCCGTGTCGTTGTGGTTTATCGTCATCGAGAAATTCCGGACGCCATGCGTGTTCGCCAACCGCCAATTGGCGTCACCATCATCGGCTGTCAACCGTCGTGACTCATCATCTTGCCGAATAACAGCACCTTGCCGTGTCTCGGTGACGACCATTGATGCTTGGCCGCCATGGCGTGCAAACCGCCGATTCCCAACATGGGTATCTGCCTCACGGATTTCTTCGCGGCTCGACATATTTGCAGCGTCCCACGACTCATACTCGATGCCTTCCTGATTACGGAGAATCGCCTGCGACATGCCTAACGAGAGCTCGTAGTGATCAGTCGCACGGTCAATCGCGGGGTCAACACCCCTGGTGGCGACATTCTCCGCGAACAAGACAGTGTTTAAAAGTAACACTAACGCTACGAGTGCGATCGCGACCACAATCCCTGCAACCAAAATTAACTGGCCTCGCGAATCGGGGCGATCCGGCCTGTTGGACCAGATGGTTACATCCGCCATACGACGATACGCACCTCCACGATGTTGTATATCGATGAATCTGGATCCACATTTCGAGCATAGAACCCATCGGTCGAGTTGAGTGTACTATTTGAGTCGGGCGCTGTCAGCCGATCATGGTCGTACAAAACGACGATATGGTTCGCGCTAACAGCGTTATCTGATGGCGTTCCTTGATAGAGGAGTCGCTTGGAATTCGTCGAATCGACGGAATGCGTGTACGTCAAATAAATATTCACTGCAATCTGGGAATCAGAGAACACGCGGTCGACAGCTTCCAGAAATGCATTCGGTGGTGGATCAGCAATATCTCCGCGATATCCGGTCGCATTCCCCGCGATAAACGTCCCATTTACCGGATCCCAATAGAGGATTGCATCCTTCAAACTCCCATCCCGGGCGGTATGATCTAACAACGTATCGGCTTGGTATCGCTCCTGATTCTCAATGTGTTTATTCGCTGTCGATGCCGACAACGGGGTGACCGCTGTCGCCTGAATAGCAAACATCACCGCCGCAAGCACAATCACGCCAGCCCCAATCGCCTCCAACACATAACTCTGCCCGCGCCGATCCGCACTCCACAAAGAGGAATTCCCGCTCATGAAAATCACCACAGCCGGACTACAAACCGGTGATCCTCTCCGTTCAACGACACTATGCGGGCTGCGCGAACTACCCGTGGACCGCCCTGAACTGGTGAGGGCCCACGAGCCAACTCCGTCCCATTCAACGACGTAATCTCGCCATCCCGTTGGATGGTGACATTCACATCGGTCCGGGGAGACAGTGCTGCAATATCCCGTATACTCTGATCAGCAAAGCCACACGTATCGACCGAATCATTGAAAAAATCTTGCGTACAGACAGCACTCAAGGTCCCTGGCTGTGTGGGTTCGTCTGCGAGAACATCGCGCGTTAAATGGTCGATGGTTCGATCGGCCCGGACAGTCGTGCTATCAGCATCAGGCGAAAACGGGGCAAACAACGACGGGACGAACGCAAACACATACCCCAGGACTAAAAGGAAGATAGCCATCCCGATGGCGAAATCATGCAGTGTCTGGCCGCGAGTATCTTCTCGAACAGTCATGCGATTGGAATCCATACGATGAGGGTGACGACAAGGAGAGCGGCGACGTATTTCACACCGCTCATCAGGCTGGCATCACGGAGATACCCACATAATATACCTGAGACGATGGCCTGGATTGTGACCGCATGGAAGAATATCAACGAAAGTAAGTCCACGTCGATACTTCCGGTGACGCCAACGGTCGTCGGTACGTCTTGGGGTTGTTCGGTGGCAGCGACAATCTCTGCGATCACATCCAGGAACTGAAGTTTCAAAATCGCCATCACCCCAAGAAGCGTGAGATACGTCATGATGATGATCGCGATCTGCATTCGGGTCCGGGTGCGGCGGTCGCGGGCAAGTTCTTCTTGATTCTCGCTGGCCCGCGCAGCGGTCGTCAAAACATCCGTAATTTGGGAACTCGTCTCTTGGGCTTCCGCAATCAACTTGACAATCCGGGCAAGCCGTGGGATGTGATACCGGTTATTGAACTGGATGAGCGCCTCTTTGAGATCAGTATCATAGGAGACTTCCACGTGGAGGCGTTCGAACTCCGTCGCCAACCGGCCCGTCGACGTGTCTGCCACCGTCTGGAGACTCTCCAAGAGCGTGAGCCCGGTGTCGTTCGCACTTGAGAGTTTCCGGAGGGTCTCCGAGAGGCCATCCAAGACGCCGAACCGATGCCGATAATACCACTCATGGAACACGGCCAGTGGGATCAACGTCACGAACAAAGGGAAATACGCATACACCACCGTGCCCGCCACCGGATCCGCTATCAATCCCTCAAGTGACCGGGGACCGATACCGGCACTGTAACTGTAGGCGATGATGAGGATGCCGATTGGAAGGGTGACGGCGAGCGTCGCTAACGGCCGGTTGACAAACAGTTCATGTGGATGGCGGAGCAGGTATTTGAGGCGGTGGCGGGCTTCTTGGCGGTCGGCTTGCTGGAAAATATCGTGGAGCGGGCGATAGGCAGCTGTCACGGGCCGGTTGAAGACCGCGTAGTAGGTCGACCACTCATCCGGTGGGTCCTCCCCACCCGGGAGACGAAGGTAGCCTTCACTGACAGTGTCTTGTTTAATCATACTGATCAACACGAGGAATGTCAACCCGATCAAGGGGATGAGGGCATACACGGTCAGATACATCAGCTGCATCGAACTCTGCCCGACCAATGCCATGACGACGAGTAGAATAATGAGCAACAGGGGGAACAGTGAGATGGCGAGGAACATTTCGCCGAGTAACTCGAGGGTGTCGAGGGTTTCTTCTTGGCGGCGGCGGGCGACTTCGAGGTGGCGGTCGGCTTTTTCATCGAAGAACCGCGTCATATCCCCACCCGAATTAATGATCGAGAGCATATCGGTGAGGAACTGATTTAACGGCTGACTCGGCGTTTCACTCGCCCGATCATGTATCGCAGTCCGGTAATCAGTATCGAAATATCGGGTCTTCTGGACGATGGTCTGGAACTCCCGCGCTGCTTCGCCGTAAACCTCATCTGCATCCGCAACAGCACCCAGGATCTCGATATGATTCATCCCTCCAACCGATAACGCATACATGTATGCGATGGTATCGGGGAGGAGTTGGTCGATTTGTTGTTCGCGGGTGTAGACGTGGTGGCGGAGATTAACAAGCGGGATACCAAACCCGGAGGCGAATCCGATCAGGCCACAGATGACACCTGAGAGGACGACGAACACGGGGACTTTCAGTGTTTGGACTACGGCGAGCAGCGTTGGTGGCAGTGATAATCCGAGGATGTTAGGCGTGCCTGGGATGAGGACGACAAAGATGGTATAGCCGATTGTGAGGCCGGCGATCCAGAGCAGACCACCGAAGAGCAGGCCTAACGCGAGGGCGCGAGAGAGATAGAGTTCGACGGTGGTATCGCGGAATGCTTGGCTGAGCCACCGGTCAACGATAATGACGAAGTCATCATCGTCAGCAAAGAGCCGTTGATAGACCGGATAGCAATACTCCGCAAGCGTATCCAGAACACTGTCAGTTTGGCGAGCCCCCGTGATCCCGGATTCGCCCGACTCACGAAACCCGCTTGACGTCTCAGATGCCATTCCACCCCTCCCCACACGAGCCCCGTGGTGTCATTCCTCGTCCTCCACGGCTTCATTCCTCCCACCAGACCCGTCGTCATCAGACGACCCAGCAGCATCCATATCCGAGTCCGCATCAGCGTCATGATCTCTCGAGTCACCACCACTCGCCGCTGTATCACCATCATCCTGTGAAGAGTCATCGTCTCCGTCTAGACCACTGACAGCAACGTCCTCCTCCAGTTCTGTGTGGTCGTCTCCTTGGTCTTGACTATCGGTTGTCCACGCGGTGCCCAATGGCTCGCCTGACAGCGTGGCGCCGTTTCCGGCGGTTGGGCGGCCGCCTTCCGTGTTCCAATCGAAGTCGGCCGCCTCCTGCAGCGTCGCCACGATATCTGTGTCAGCCACATCGGCCGCAGCGTACTCCTCAAAGAGTTCATCGCTAGCCTCACTGAGGACGTCTTGGGCATTTTCACGGACCGGCTCGGTGGGGTCCGGGCGGGGGACCATGGCTTCTTTCTCCGGGTTGATATCGATGAGGACGCTTTCCATCGACCGAAGATCAGCCAGCGTCTCATCCAAGCGATCTTGGGCCAACAACCCGAGGATCGTCTCCGGGTCACTGATGAAGCCCTGAATTGCCGCAGCCACCTCCGCATACGTATTAATATGGTGCTTAACCAGATACGCAAGCAGGACTTTGCGTTTGAACAGTTCATCCTGCAGCCGATCCTCATCCCAGCCACGGTCGAATTTCACTTCTTCAAGAACGCTCGGATCTACTAATTGCTTGAATGCGTCTTGGGCTGGATGCCACTTGTAAACATCCTGAACATTGATCTCATCCAGTTCAGCATCGTACCGATTGATCTCGGTTAGCGTCTTGTTTCGTCGGACTTTCCGACCCTGCACGCGCGTCTGGATCTGTATCGAAATCAAATCAAGCGCCGTGAACAGGGATTTCGAGACGTTGATTGGATCGGTTGTAAACCGGTCGATGACCTCGCCGACGGAGTCGGCGTGGAACGTGGTATACGTGGTGTGGCCGGTTGACATCATCTGGAAGAGCGTCCGGCCTTCTTCACCCCGGACTTCGCCCATCACGAGATAATCCGGCCGTTGCCGCAACGCCGCTTCCAACAAGTCGAACTCATCAACATCGCCCTTCTCGTCCTCAGAAAACGACGGCCGCGTCACACTTGCCACCCAGTTCCGCTGGGGTAGCTCAACCTCGCGCGTATCCTCTATCGAGACGATTTTCGCTGTACTCGGAATGAACAACGACAACGCGTTCAACGAGGTGGTTTTTCCGGAGGCGGTCCCGCCGGCGAACATGATCGACATATTGTTCTCAATACACAGCCACAACAATGCGATCTGCTCTAAGGAGAACGTATGCCAATTGATGAGGTCAACCGGGGTGAACGGGACATCCTTGAACTGCCGAATCGTATAATTCGTCCCCCGGCCAGAAACTTCCTTTCCGAGCGTCAATTGCGCGCGTGAGCCATCGGGGAGGGTGGCATCCACTTGCGGTTGCCGTTTACTGATACCCTTTCCAGAGCGTTGTGCGAGTTTGACGACGAAGTCATCGAGGTCTGATTCCCCGTGGGCGACATTCGAGATGAGTTGCTCATAATCAGTGTGATACACAAACACCGGGCTGCGATACCCATCACAGGAGATATCCTCCACGTTCACGTCATGTTTCATCGGATCGATTCGCTCGAACCCGATGAAATCTCGACGGAGATAATACAGGAGCTTCTCGACTTGATACTCCGATATCGTGGTCTCGCCATCTGCCAGCACAGCCGATGCCGGCCGAACACCCGCCCCATCCAGACGGCCCAGTGTCTCCAAACTCGGATAAATCCGTAAGGCATCCCGTGCGACCTCCGACTCCGATCCACCGTCACTCTCGCTCTCACTCGCAGTGTCTACTTCAAGATCTTCGCCATCACCGGGAGTACCTGGGGAGGAGTCGGTGAGACCGAAAACACGCTTGAGTGACGACACAACTTCATCAAAGTCTAATTCCAATCCTGCGAGGAATCCGTCACCGGTCTCGCGGGGTGGTGAATAGATGTTGTATCGGGAAAGGAGATTGTATGTTTCCTCTTCGATGACTTTCGTCCGCATCCCGGCGGAGTCGTCCCGACGACGCTGCCATGAATACGTGATTGCGTCGGTCAGCTTCTCGGTCAGGAAATCACGGAGGGATTCCTCCGTTTCAGTAAGTGAGGGCTCGATGACGTAGTATTTCTTCTCGTTTTCCCGCTCGGAGTGAAAGACAATCACGAACGCATACGGCTTGTTCACCCAGTAGCGTTCGACCTCTTGGAAGTGCCGTTTTTTCGACAACGGGACTGCCTTCTCGAGGTCATAGCGTGAGACAACGGTTGGAATCCCGTCGATCCCGGTGAAGAAGGCATCTTCGTCAAGATCGGGTTGGACATTCACCGTCCGCTCGCCCAATACCTGTTGGCATTCCGCGGCAGCCTGCCGTCCTGCCTGAAGGTGGCGGGCAAGCACAGCTGGATCAATCCGGTCTTCCTCCTGGATCTCCGACTCGTCGTCTGACTCATCGTCGGAGTCGGACTCATTCGGGGGTGAGTCGGTCTCGGAGTCCTTGGTTAACACACCGCCATCCGGTGATGCAGCTGCATCTTTTGGATCGTCGGTGGGTTGTCGGCCCCCATCAGTCACGAGCATTCCTGAGTCTACCCGCTGGTCAGCATGGTCATGGCGTGATGGCGGGCGTCGGGATGATGACTCCCGTCGTCGCCAGAGGAGTTGCCATAGATACAGGGTGCTTAATGAGTGGTTTTGGTCCATTACCCCACCTTGGTGGTTTTCGGTTCATTTGTTTTTAGTAAAATAAGTGTACCGGCAAGCAGCTCGTGCGTTTTAAATATCGAAACCACCGAAATCAGCAAGCTCCATAGGAAGACTTCCCGAATAACAAAAGGTTAGTGGGGTTCAAATCTCTGGTTAGAGGTTGCGGCTGGTGTCGACGAGGGCCTCCTGGCCGAGCTTGAGTTTGATAACTTCGTCCACACCGCCTTGGCTCCGGAACTTAGGTACCGTCAACCGGTTTTCGACATTCCGTTTGTCAGTCACCACGTCCAAATCCAACACGAGATCCGAGATCGTGAGCGTCACCTCCCGAAGCGTTGGCGGATGCGCCAACTCGGTACAATGGAATAACGCCACCCCCTCTACATCTAAAAGATACGTCTTAATGGCGTTGAGGAGTGCGATATACTTGTCGTACTTCCCAGTCCGTTCAAGCGGGTTCATCGTATCGATGATGATGTTCCGCCGGTCTCCATTGTTCCACGAATCCGCCTGTTCAATCGCCCGATTCACATTCCGCAACGGGGTTTGTGTACCCACTGCCTCAACCGTCACTTCAGCATCCTCCAGTACATGTCCGAATTCATCTTCGACAGCTGTTTCATCACGCATCGTCGTAATATAGAGCGTCGGCCGCTCCTGCATCAACGCATAGAACAACGTACCAGCTTGACTCGCTGGAGGCGCCGTTAAACAGACAAGTGTCCCGGGCCGCGGCCCTCCGTTGAGGTGGTCGTCAATCTCCGACACACCCATCGACAACCGATCACTCATAGCCCCACCATCTAGTACTCCTCACTCAGAAATTCACAGCCAAGAGTGTTATGGCCAACTCACCAAAAAACGCTGCCATCGACTCCGACGACTGAAAAGTACTGATTACACCGATATTCGGGTTAGAGAATGATAAGTCGAATTTCAGCAGTTACCGAGGTCATTGGGTGAATCAGGGGAAATAGATATCACTTAATGGGTGATTGAGCTGAGAGGTATCTCGCGTCAGTGGATAGGGTAGGGTGTCTTCAGAGTGTGAGAATCGGCCGCTCGATTTATACCAATCCGGCTATTAGGGGTATGTGTCCGCGATTTGCCAGAGGGAACCGTCGATGCATGGTCGACGCTGGCATCGCGGCGTGTGTCGTGAGCACAACCCCCGATAACAGGGGTTCCCAGCTTCTATTCATAACGATTTGGCTAAAACTCAAGGCCCGATATCGGCCCATTAGTTATATGTAGCCGAACACCAAGCAGGTGGTAAGCGCTCACGACACACAGCCAGCGTCGACAGGCCAAATTGTTCCCGATAGGCTCATCTTGCAAAACTATCACGAGCCTAACCAGCCTATCGACGCAGACGTGTGCGAGCGCTCACAAAAGGAACGAGAAAACCATGCAATTCAAACAGCTAATCGAATCGGACGATGCAGTATCGCCGGTGATCGGCGTCATCCTCATGGTCGCCATCACCGTGATCCTCGCCG
>CAZSSY010000024.1:0-36823 GCA_964609565.1 uncultured Natronomonas sp. | reverse complement strand
GTTCGACCACTGGCGGCGCGAGTACGAGAAGCGGCGGGCGTCACTCCAGCAGTGTGGGTCCCGCCACGCCCACGAGACCATCCAGTCTGTCGGGCGGACAGAGACAGGCCGGTTCACGGTGATGCTCCACCAGATTGCGAACGGGGTGGTCGAGGAAGCCCGCGAGCACGGCTGTACGGTCATTACCTTCGAGGCGTTGACCGGCATCCGCGAGCGGACTGGGGCGTCGTGGGGGCATACGTGGGCGTTCGACCGATTGTACGAGTACGTCGAATATAAAGCCGAACTGCACGGTATCGACGTGGAGCAGGTGGACCCAGCGTATACGTCACGGCGCTGTTCGACGTGTGGCTTTACGCATCCGGACAACCGTGATGGTGAGGCGTTCGCGTGTCTGGAGTGTGGGTACGAGAATCACGCTGACTACAATGCGGCGAAGAACGTCGGCTTGCGGTATCTCCGTCGTCACCAAACTGGGGACGGCGGAGGCACACCCGTAGGCGTGCGCTTGAATCGCGGGACGGTGAACGCGAACGGAGAGTATGAGCCTCCTGTCGGGGATTCCGGCCAGAGCGGGAGTCCACGCGAAAGCTCCACCCACGACGAAGCGAACGGCGAAGCCGTGAGCGAATAGGGTGAGGTAGTTTACTTGTCACAGTTCATCTGTGATATGGTCACAAACACCAAGAACGAATCAACCGACCAAACAGGACGTAAAAGTACTGGAGCGACCGCGTGAAACGGTTAAATTCTCCCGGCACGTCCCGGGTCAACATCAATCGCGTCGACAGGACACACGTCCACACACAGCATACAATCGATACATTGATCTTCATGCGTCGGGTTCGCCTTAATCTCACTTTCCGGATGGTCCGGAGTATCAACCCATTCAAAAACATCTACAGGGCAGTCTTCAAGACAGGCTCCATCGGCAATACAGATATCAAAGTCAACGGCCACGTGCGTGCCACGGATACCAAGTTTCTCGGGCGGGTCGGTTGGGCCCCAGATGGCGACGCCGTCCTCCTGACCTTCCTTCTCGCGATTCTCCTCAAAGTTGGGGTCGATCGCCATTGTCACTTAAGCAAAGTGCTGGACGGGACTTAAATATTCGCGCCAACTCAGGGATGACTGAAGTACGCCACCATCTGCCCGCCGGGATTCTCTGCCCCATCGATTCCCTGTCCACTATCACCTTGTGACTCCAGATCCTGATCAATCCGGGCGAACCCGATCCGTTCGAACTGGACGAGATCATCAGCCGCGTATGACCGGGCCCCTGGCTCAGCGTGCCCCTCAGCATCACCCTTCATCGTCCGGAGACACAGCGGAACGTTCCCATCAGCCGGCACCCAATGGATGACATCGACATCATCTTCCCGAACAATCGAGATGTCATCCCCGGTGAATTCGAATGCATTCCGCGTATGCCGGACGGGCCCGTAGCCTTTCAGCCAGACGCGTTGGCCATTCGATGGGACATCCCCCGGTTCAACGAGGATAGCGTCTGCGACCGGAATCGTCCGTGTCCCCCGGTCCTCGTGGTCAGGATGTATCGGCGGGTCTGCCACATCTGGCCCACCAATCAGGGGCTTTTCGACACCGTTCCGGACAAAGAATCTCCGGTCGGCAGTATCGTCAATTAACGCCCGGTTTTCTGCATAGATAGAGGACATGGCGAGATCGACGTTTGATGTCGACGTCCCGAGCCCTGTCATCGCTGCCACTATCGCCCTGCCTTGAATCCCTCGCCGTTTGAGACTCGCCAAGGTCGGCGCACGCGGGTCGTCCCACCCGTCAAGGTCACCGGCTTCAATCTTCGATTTGATCGTTGACGTCGACAGCGGGATATCATACGCATCAATCTGCACGTGCCCCCAGTGGACGACTTCCGGATACTCCCACCCGAAATACTCGTAGAGAAATCCCTGGCGTTTCGCCGAATCTTGCAGATCGATTCCACGAATGATGTGCGTGATATCGAAGAGATAATCGTCAATCCCTGATTGGAAATCCAACATCGGCCAGCATCGATACTCAGCCGCAGCATCACGTGGATGCGGCGTATCAACCATCCGGAATGCGACCCAATCACGGAGAGCCGGATTCTTATGGGTAATCGACGTCCGTACACGGAGTACCATTTCCCCAGCGGCATACTCTCCAGCCACCATCTCGTTGAACTCATCACGTGTCACAGACGCATCCTTATCCCGATGGGGACAAGCCTCGCCACGATTTTTTCGCTCTGAGAAGGCCGCGGCGCCACACGTACACGTATACGCCCCGCCGGCTTCGATGAGTTGACGTGCATGTGAATAATATGTGTCAAGCCGGTCAGACGCCTTCACGACAGTATCCGGCTCAAAACCCAAGTATACAATTGAATCGAGAATAGCGTCATAAGCGTCAAGGTCCGGTCGTTTTGTCTCCGGATCGGTATCATCAAACCGGCACAGCATCCAGCCATCATACATCTCCTTGTACGTCCCGATCACCGCCGGCATCCGGGCACTCCCGAGATGCCACGGGCCATTCGGATTCGGCGCCAGCCGCATCCGAACCTCATCGACCGCAGTCACCTTCGGTAGATCCGGGAGCGGCTGGTCGTCAATAGCTTGCTCAGTGTCAAGTTCAGCGAGCCGATCCGGTGCAATCTCACCCAATCGGTCCCGTTGTTCACTCGCCGAAAGACTGTTCACACGGTCAATCACCGGAGTAACGATTGGCGGGATTGCCTCACCATGCTCACGAAATTCTGGATTCGCACCCATGAGCGGACCGAGTATCGCGTCAATTTGTGCGTCACTCTCATGTTTCAACGCATTAAAGAGCGCTGCAGCTTCCGCTTGATGCTCCACACGTTCCTGGAGCTCCTCATCCATATCTTCGATTACCGAATGAGACACCAAAATCCCGCGGATTTCCTGGCCACACCCACATGTATATTCTCGAGGCCTCCAACCGGCTTGGCGACCGCGTGACGTACACTGATAGCCACCAGTGTGCTGACACCCACTCAGTCAGCTCACACGACTACAGCCGAGACAAGAATACAACCCCGAGCAACGCACTTCGCACAAAAGATAGAGAAAGAGAGATTGAACCATGATTGTGGATATAGACTCGCGGGGAACCGGCTGGACAACCTTACTCTATGCCGAGTTGACCTCAATATTCGCGTTCAATGAGATAGTCTGCGACGTCTTCTAGCAGCTGCCGCGGTTCATTTTTGGGGAGAACAGATAACCGCTGTTTCCCGCTTTCAACGTAGTGTGAGGCCATGTCACGGGCATACGTGATGCTGCCAGCTTGTTCGAGTTGCTCAACCACAGATTCAACCTCCGAATCGGAAGCCTCAGCTGACACCAGATTGTCCACATCGATGCCTTGCTCCCTGGCATGTAACGTGATAATCGTTTGTTTCCCTGCCGCAAGGTCAGAGCCACGTTGTTTCCCGAGTTCGTCGGACGGCGCTGTGAGATCAAGTAAATCATCTTGAATCTGGAAGGCCCGACCGACATCAAGCCCGTAGCCATGTAGCGCAGAGATAGTTTCTTCATCTGCTCCTAAGAGGATCGCCGGGACAGACGCCGCCGCAGCGTATAACACAGCTGTTTTATATTCAACCATCTCCAGGTAGTCATCAGTCGTCACATCACCTCGCGCTTCATACTCGACATCAAGTGCCTGGCCCTCACAGATTTCCGTACAGGTCGTCGCCAGTTCATCCAATGCATGAACGCTCCGGTCGGGCGGCGCACCGGTCGCCAACATATATTCGAATGCTTTCGAATACAACGTATCACCGGCCAAAATCGCTGTTTCCAGATCATACTCCCGGTGGACAGCCGGGACACCACGACGGAGGTCATCATCGTCCATAATATCGTCATGGATGAGGGTAAACGACTGGATCACTTCGATCGAGACCGCCGCAGTGAGAATATCCACCATATCCTCTTGGAGACTCGGGAACGCCCGATAATCTCTCGAGAATGGTTCAACGCCAGCAATTGCTTCTGCGGTCAGAAGAAAGATCGTTGGTCGGAGTCGTTTCCCACCCGCATCTAAAAGGTACCGAGACGCATTGTACAGCCGGTTTGGTTGTTTTATGGGGAGTTGTTCTGTGATCGCCTCGTTGACTCTCTTCCGCCGTCGGGCGATGGCCTGCTCGACGCGGTCGGACGTAGTCATTCCGTCAATTGAATTGTTTGGCCGTTCCGGGAAATATGGAGGTCACGGCCAGACTCATAGCCCTGATTTTCGGCGAGCGTCACATAATCTGAAAATCCACTCAGGTCCTGATGGGCAGGGATGACCTGTGATGGTTGCAATGCATCCAACATCTGATAATGGCCTTCCCTATTGAGGTGACCAGAAACATGGATGTCATCATAAATCCGGGCGCCTTGCATACCGAGTAGCTTCTCTGCTTGGTAGCGCTGTCCTTCATTCGTTGGTTCTGGGATCACTCGGGCTGAAAACAGGACTTTATCACCATTGTCGAGTTCATATGGAGTTTCACCACGAGCCATCCGTGTCAGCATCGCACGTGGTTCTCCTTGGTGACCGGTGACAACAGGGAGGAAATCCTCTTTCCCCTCGTTCATGATTCGTTTGAACGTTCGATCTACCGATTTCCGGTGACCGTACATCCCGAGGTCACTTGGGAAATCGACAAAATTCAGACGTTCGGCCGACCCGGAGTATTTCTCCATCGACCGGCCCAAGAGAACGGGTTGTCGCCCGATGTCTTCGGCAAATTCAACCAAGCTCGTGACGCGAGCAATGTGGCTGGAGAATGTGGTCGCTACAATCCCGCCTGTGTAATCCTCCAAGGAGTACATGACATCCCGGAGTTGCGCTCGAGCGACCGATTCTGAAGGGGTTTTTCCTTTCTTGCCCGCGTTGGTGCAGTCTTCAATATAGCAGAGCACACCTTCTCGACCGATTTCGCGGAACCGCTTCATGTCGATGGGATCCCCGAGCACGGGGTTTTGGTCCATCCGCTTATCGAGACCATACACGATTGCGCCCTCTGGAGTGTGTAATACCGGATTGATTGCGTCAATGATGGAGTGTGTGACGTTCACGAATTCCATCTCACACTGTTCGCCGATCGCCATCTGGTCGCCTGCCTCCATCTCCACGAGGTCGTTTTGCACCCCGAATTTTTCTTCACTCTCGATCTGCTGTTTCACTAATTCAATCGTGAAGGGAGTGGCGACAACAGGGGCATCATAGCGGTGAGCTAGCTTCGAGATGGCGCCAATATGATCCAAGTGGCCGTGCGTGGGCACGATTGCCTGGACGTCGCCTTCAATATCGGACATTACGCGATCGTCCGGAATGGCGCCCATATCGATGAGATCCAAACTATGCATCCGTTCGGTTTCGACGTTATCGTGGATGAGGACCTTCGAGAGGTTCAACCCCATATCGAAGATGACGACATCGTCGCCGGCACGCACCGCAGTCATCTGTCGTCCGACTTCCTCATACCCGCCGATTGTTGCAATTTCTATTTCCATGGGTAGGCCGAGAGACCGCTCACCGGACCGATGAAGGAACGACCGGCCTAGGACACGGCCGTCTGTGACGGACGCGACACCGATAACGTCGGTGGACTAGCGGTCGGAATCCGTGAGGCCTAGTGTACGGGTGTACAGATAAGCCCCACAGACCGTGTCCCGCCAGCAACTGCCGGTCGCCCACTGGAGCCCGGAGCGACCGTTACTCGGTTATCCCTTCCTTTACTCTCTGGCTTTAAAAAGTGCGTGGGTTCCCACCAGGCCTGAGACAAGCATGCAATGACACTACTACGCGGTTGTCACGGTCAATACGGGGAAGCTAACAGGAGGTGGCCGCCATCAACCGGATAGTAGCTCCCCGTCACGTACGCAGACGCTTGAGACGCCAAGAACACTGCGAGTGGCACGCAGTCCGCTGGCGTGCCAAACCGATCGACCGGGACTTCATCCAGAATCTGGTCCGGGAGCGCGCCACCGGCGGCCTCTTTGACCCCTTCCGTTTCAATAATACCGGGCGCGATGGTATTGGCACGAATTCCATACTTTGCCCATTCACTCGCAATCGTTTGCATGAGATTGTGGACGCCGGCTTTCCCGGCGCCGGAGTGACCATGGAACGGAGCACCATGCATTGAATTCGTTGCCCCCATCGAGATGATGGACCCGCCGCCATTCGACAGCATGTGCTCGCCGATACTCATCGTACAGTAAGCGGTCCCATCGAGAATGGTCCCAACGACTGCCCGCCACCCGTTTGCTGACAGGTCCTCGAACGGTGTCAGGAAGTTCGCGCCAGCATTGTTCACAAGGATCGTGATGTCTCCGAGTTCATTGAGTATCGTCTCACGCATGTCATCGACAGCTGGTTTCTCACGGATATCAACGGTTGTGGCGCAGGCGGCTTGTCCCTTTGATTCAATGGTCTCCGCAACTGGTTGAAGGTGATCCATATTCCGAGAGGCAACAGCAACATCAGCACCGTGGTCGGCGAACGCTAACGCGATTTCTCGCCCAATGCCCGTGCCCCCGCCAGTAATGAGGGCGGTTTCACCATCCAATAAGTCGGGAGTAAAGATGTCAGTACTCGCTGGCGTTCGAGGCCATTCGTCAGCCATGCGGGTTCATGATAGTGCCGGAGTAAAGCCGTACCGATTCCGAGGAAAACAAGCACCGTATTATCGATTCCGGCAGCGTTTTGCAACCCTGCCACAACGACCAGCCTATGGTGGACTTCACCCTCTCTGCACAAGAACGAGCCATCCGCGACACGGCCCGGGAATTCGCAGAAAACGAGATCGCGCCCGTTGCCCGCCACCATGAGGAAACCGGTGAATGGCCACAAAAAGTATGGGAGAAAGCCGTCGATGCGGGCCTTGTCGGCGGCAGCATTCCCGAAGAATACGGCGGTGCCGGCCTCTCACAACTCGAAGCCTGCCTCTTTATGGAAGAAATCGCCCGCGTAGACGCGGGAATGTTGGCGGCAATCGGGACTGAGTTTGGAACGCGGATGATCGAAGCGTATGGGACTGACGCGCAAAAAGACTGGATACTCCGCGGTGTCGCCAACGGCGACCTCATCGGCGCATTAGGGAACACCGAGCCCGAGCATGGATCAAACGCCGCCGGAATCGAGACCACAGCGGAACCGGACGGAGACGACTACCTCATCAACGGCGTGAAAACCTTCATCACTCACGGCACAATCGCTGACTACGTCCTCACCATGTGTCGCACTGGCGACCCCGGTCACGGTGGCATCTCCGCGATCATCGTCGAAACAGACCGCGATGGATTCGAAGTCGAATCCGAAATCGAAAAACTCGGGTGGAACGCCAGTGAAACAGCCCAACTTCGCTACACCGATGTCCGGGTGCCCCAAGAGAATCTCGTCGGCACCGAGAACGCGGGCTTTTATCAGCTCATGGAGTTCTTCGAACAGGAACGCGTCGGTATCGGTGCACAGGCCCTCGGTATCGCCCAAGGGTGTCTAGATGAGACCATAGCATACGTCAACCAGCGCGAACAGTTCGACCGGAAACTCCAGGAATTCCAAGCTGTCCAACACACGGTCGCAGACATGGCACTGCACGTCGAACTCGCTAGACGACTTGTCTACGACGCAGCGAGCCGCGTCGATGCCGGCGAGAAGCCAACGAAACTCGCCTCCATGGCGAAACTCTACGCCAGTGAAATCGCCGAAACGGTCGCCAGTGACGCAATTCAACTCCACGGCGGGAATGGCTACACACGCGACTACCCGGTTGAACGCCACTATCGCCACACGAAGATATATCAAATTGGTGAAGGCACAAGCGAAATCCAGCGGAACATTATTGCCGACGAAATCCTGAACCTCTAACCCAAACCCACGATACCCACCACACGTAGTGACGCATCTCACACGGCAACTACCATCTCTATAACCGCTCCGGGACTGTGGCTCACTGACGGATCGCTATCTGCATTGGAAAATTGCCATTACTCGATCCGGATGCCCTCGTCTGTTACTTCGACCCGTACGAGGCTTCGGTCTTCGAGGTGTCGAAGATACTCGTAGATGACAAGTGTGAGAAACGGTGTTTGAGCCCGATCGATCCCCAATGCATCGGTCACGAAATCGCGTGCAAAACAGGGGTTGGAATGCTCTCGATACGATTGAATACGATCTTCGATTTCTGCGACATGTGACAGTGATGCCTCGAGTCGGGCTGTGGGATCCTGCATTGGGGGGCCGTGCATTGGGATTAACGTGGTCGGATTCAACTCTCGGAGTCGGGCGAGTGACCGCTTATAGTCACCGATATCTGCCAACAGTGGACCGTACTGAAATCTGCCAGCGTGGTCAACGAGGTCTCCGCTCAAGACCGTTCGAGTATCTGGATTCCAGAAGGCGAGATGCGGGCTGGCGTGACCAGGCGTCGAGATCGCTTCAAAGGCACGATCGCCCATTTCAATCGTTTCACCATCGTCTAGTTCCCGGACGACGTTAATCCGGGTTTCATGATAGTCACCAAGCGGGAAGTACGCATCCCACATCGACTCATCCGGATCGAAGCCGGCGAGAAGCCGCGTCATTTCACGACGAGCTCGTTGGAGATAATCAGTATAACGAAACAACAAGTCCGATTGGCCAGCCGGGACGACATGGGGTAAGTCAGCAATCGTCTCCAGCGTCTGGGAGCCGCCGACGTGGTCGATATGCGGGTGAGTATGGAGGACTCGATCGACACCAGCGAGTGGTCCGGTGAGTGCATCTGTGAGGGTTTCACGAGATATGGTGGCGACGTGACCGGTGTCAACCATCGTGTCACCAATCCGGAGGACATTCACGTCCTGGTAGAGTGGTTGGGGAACGGTGAGCCGTTCGTGCTCCATCAGATGGACATACCTCGGACGTCGTTAAAACAGCTGTGTGTCTCAAGGCCGCACGCTTATGGTGGCTGGTTGTGTTCTGGTATCTCCATGAATCTCTATGAACGGTTCCGGCGGCAAGTGAGGGATTATCCATCGACGACAGCTATCTGTAACCCAGATGGGAGCGATATTACGTACGGCGATTTGGTGGATCGGGTGGATGCTGTGGCGGCCGGGCTCGAGCCTGACACTGAGCCTGGTGACCGGATTGCGGTCCTTATGCTCGATAATCCGACCGTTATTGCGATTGCGCTGGCTGCCTGGCGGCTTGGGTGTGTCTTTACGCCCGTTAATTACCGATTCGGTCCTGCTGAGGTGGCGTATGTTCTCGACGACGTAGACCCGGCAGTTGTGGTTCACGATGCTGTCTTTGCCAGTACGGCGATGGAAGCAGCCGACGATGCCACTATCGATGCGTCCGTCATCCAGGGGCATGCCGGTGAGTTCGATGCCACTGCATTCGGGCAGCCTCACACCGTGCCGGGTGTCGTCACGCGTCTGGACGACGATCCAGCTGTCGTCATGCATACCTCTGGCACGACGGGCGCACCGAAGGGCGTCGTCCAAACGCATCGGAATATCGGGGCCCAGGTTGATGCAGGGATTGCAACCTACGATGTAACAGCCGAAGACACGGCCGTTGTCTCGGTCCCGTTGTTCCATGTCGGCGGGTTCCATGGGGCAACATTAATGGGTTTGTTCACGGGCGGATCGGTTGTCATCCATCCGGCGTGGAGCGCGGATGAGTGGGCTCGTCTCGTCGATACGTCGTCAGCCACGATATCAGGATTGGTGCCCGCCATGATGGTTGATGTCTTAGATAGTGAGTCCGCACGTAAGTACGACACCACATCACTTCGGATGTGTTTCTACGGCGGGAGTCCAGCGGCATCAACAATCCTAGATGACTTTCAAGAACTGTTTGGCGTTGATTCGATCTTGAATTATTACGGGCAAACCGAGGCTGCCGGGTTAACTGTCGCTGGCACCCCGTCCACACCGCGGATCGAGGGCGCCCTCGGCCAGCCGGTTCCGACGGTCCATGCTCAGGTTGTCGAGCCGGATACAGGAACACCCGTGGCTGACGGTGACGATGGGGAGTTGTGGCTCCGGGGTGATAGCATCATGCCTCGATACTGGGATGCACCTGAATTGACACGTGACGCCTTTGAAGAAGACTGGTTTCGAACCGGTGATGTCGTCCGTCGAGAAGATGACATCCTCTATTTCGTCGATCGATTGGATGATATCGTGCTGACCGGCGGCGAGAAGGTCGCGCCATCCAGAGTGGAGAGTACCATCACCCAACTGGAAGGGGTAACCGCCGCGGCGGTGTTCGGCACCCCGCACGACCGACTCGGGGAAGCGGTCACGGCTGCCATCATTACTGACGGATCACTGACTGTTGACGATATTTCTGCACACTGTGAACAGGCGCCCGAACTCGCAGGGTATGAAAAACCCCGACGAATTCATTTCGTTGAATCCTTCCCACGAACGGGTAGCCAGAAGGTCGACAAGGCCGCATTAGCTGACGCCCTCGATAGCGACTCCCACTGAAATCAGCCTGGACGCTATCGTTCGTGCCAGGGTGGATGTGTTTTCTTGTCGCTTCACGGGCTGGTGTCCATGCGCCTGGTCGGCTTCGAACAGACTGTGGTCGACTGCGTGGATTGACTGTGATCCGTCACTGTCGACGTCAATCGATCCGTGTGCCAGCATGGTTCCCGGCGAGGAAAACATCGAGGCCGTCAACATCGAAGATATAGGCGGGGGCATCCAGCCGGAGGAGTTGTTGTACTTTTCCCGTCATGCCGCCAGTGACATCCGGGGAGTCACTTCCATCAAGGACATCGGCTACCTCCTCGATCGACCGGATACGGTCGATCACCGTCCCGTCGGCGTCGTACACACCGGGAACCGTCGAACACACACCCACACGGTCTGCCTGGAGGGACTGGGCTAATCGGACCACCAGTTCATCGCCAGAGAGAATGGTGGCCCCTACTGATTCATGGACGATAATATCGCCATGGAGAACTGGAACGAACCCCTGTTCGACCGCCACGGCAACCTGTTTGGCTGGCAAGGAAAGATCGCCATCAGCAGCTCTGGCTGCGATAGATAATGGATGCATTGGGACAGCCGGGACCGACGCTGCCACAAGCGCGTCAACAACCGTGTCGTTCAACTCCTTCATCGCCTCATGGATCGCTCGCACCACCTCGGCATCACTGGTTCCAGTTGTCGTTGAAATGCCAGCTGATGCCGCATGATGGTGGCCAAAACTCCCGCCACCATGGATGACAACGAGCCGTTCATCAATGGCAGCGACCGCATCGGCCACCGCGTCAAGCGCCGTGTCATCCACTGTCTCCGGTTCATCTTTCGCCGTGATAACACTCCCACCAAGCTTGAGCACTATCGTCATGACTCTCGCTGTACGCCAGTAGTATCGAGCTCAGCGCGAAATGCCTCTTCACAGCCAGGTGTGTACTCCAAGGCGGTGTGAGTTTGCTGGGTTCGATCCAACCCTACGATACAGCCGCCACCGCCGGCACCGGTGAGTTTTGCGCCGAGCGCACCGGCCTCCCGTGCCGCCCACACCATTGTATCCAACGATCGAGCCGACACCCCGAGCGCCGACAACAGGCCATGGTTAAAATTCATTAGACGGCCGAGTTCCTCAATATCGCCAGCCTGGAGTGCGGTTTCCCCTCGTCGTACAATATCACCGATCGCGGTGACAGTATCGTTGGCAAACTCATATTCTTCTTTTAAGGCTCGAACGCCAGCGACAAGTTCGCCTGTCTCACCAGTTCCCCCGTCATACCCCACGACGAATGGGAGATTGGGAATGTCGGTCAGTTGCCGGCAATCATCTCCCTGAACCCGGACAGCCCCGCCAACTGCCGAACAGAACGTGTCTGCCCGAGAAGCCTGACCATCTTGCACGGTGTATTCAACGTCGTAGGCGCGATCGGCAATCTCTTCGGGTGACAGCTCGACATTGAGTGCTCGCGTGGCCGCATCAATCGCGGCCACAACGACTGCGGCAGACGACCCGAGCCCCGCGCCAAGCGGGATGGCGCTCTCAACGGTCACGTTAAACCCGGTATCCGGTACATCTGCGGCATCTCTCGCCTGTTCAATCGCCCCTTCAACATACCCGATCGCCGCTTCAACAAGCGGTGGCGGGACATCCACATCGGGCCGATCATCTGTATCTCCGCCCCACGCGACTGTGAAGCCGTCCAGTGTCAGATCCTCCGCTTGGACCCGAACGCGGTCGTCGTCCCGCACTGTCACTGTCACTTTCGCACGGCGTTCAATCGCACACGGCACGGCAGGCTCGCCGTGAACGACGGCATGCTCACCGAAGAGATAGACTTTCCCCGGTGCGCTTGACGACACCATACCGGGTCGTATCACCGCCACGGCAAAAGCGTATCCACCCACGACCAGCACCCATATACACCAGTGAAGCATATCCCCACACAGTATGGGACTCGTCTGCAATGCCGCATCAGTATCCTTTGCGCCGACAAGTTGCGGGTGACGAGGTCACTGGCGTCGATCGCTGCCTTTGCATACCACTGGCAGCCTTCTATCGCAAATGTGTTCAAGTGGGGTAGGTGATTCTCACGGTGTTGAGACTGAACTTGATGACTGGGTCCAGACTCAGCTTGTCTCTAAGTGATGAATCTGGTCGACAGCCCGTTTTGACACCGTATCCATACGTTCCGGGAACAGTCACGTCTGGAACCGTTTTCTTGGTGACAAAATGGTCAACGGAGAATGGGGGCAGCATCCCGATACCACTATAGGCCCCAGAATGACTGGAGCGTTCGCTCGGCCAAGCGTTGCAATCCAATGAAAATCAACGGGTTATAAGTCCGATTCGAAATCGTCAAGCGCATACGTCGGTTCGACACCGCGCCGATCAAGGGTTTCGTTTGCGAGCAGCCAATAAATAACAGAGAGTGCTCGGCGGCCTTTGTTATTCGTGGGCACGACCAGATCAACGTTCGACGTGGTGTTGTTTGAGTCGCACATGGCAATCACGGGAATCCCCACGGTAATCGCCTCTTTGACGGCTTGGGCATCGCCAATAGGATCGGTTACCACCACCGCATCAGGCTCAATATAGCCTTCATAATCAGGATTTGTCAACGTCCCCGGGATAAATCGACCGGTGCGAGCCCGTGCACCGACCGCATCAGCGAACTTCTCTGCGGGGAACCGGCCATACTGGCGGCTCGAAGCAACGAGGATTTGTTCAGGCTGATAATTCGCTAAGAACGAGGCAGCCGTTCGAATTCGATTATCTGTTTGCGAAACATCAAGCACATAGAGGCCATCGGTCCGCACTCGATGGATGAACCGTTCCATCGATTTCGTCTTTTGTTGCGTCCCAATATGGACACCGGCGGCAAGATAATCCTCAACAGGGATCAGGAGATCTGCCTCATCATCCGGCATAACATCTTCATCCAACACCGGTTCCTCTGCGGTTTCCGGATCTGCATCCGTATCCGCATCGTCGTCTGTTTCCGAGGCGGTCGGGTCTTCCGTGTCGAGTTCGTCGGCCGTCTCGGTGGCCTGTGCTTCATCATCGTCGGTTGGCTCGGCGTCCTCTGTTGCGGTGTCAGTGTCCGCGTTATCGACGTCCTCATCGATCGCTTCTTCCAACTCGTCGAGTTCTTCGTCAAGTTCAGAGGCGTCGTAGCCTTCTTCGTTATTACTCATGCGTTTGCCTCAATCCTGATAAGTTCATTCAGTTTTGCAGTGCGCTCGCCGCCGACGGCGCCAGTCTTGATGTATGATGCGCCTGTCGCAACAGCAAGGTGTGCGATCGTCGTGTCTTCTGTTTCACCACTGCGATGAGAGACCACGGCTTCAATCCCGTGGCGATTCGCCAGTTCAATTGCGTCAAACGCCCCCGTGAGCGTCCCGATTTGGTTGGGCTTGATAAGGATGCTATTCGCTGCATCCGCCGTGATGCCGCGTTCAAGCCGGTCGGTGTTCGTTACAAAGAGATCGTCCCCACAGATCAATGTCTGGTTGCCGACTCTCTCCGTTAACGCCGCAAATTCATCAAATGCATCCTCATTGAGCGGATCTTCGACATAGACAAGGTTGTATTCGTCGACCAGATCAGCAATATAATCGATCTGCTCGTCCGTCGATCGGGTGACAGACTGGTAGTGGTATGCATTATCCTCATAGAGTTCTGTCGCAGCGACATCAATCCCAATCTCGATGTCAAACCCCACGTCATCAGCGACAGCCTCGATCGCTTCTTCAAGGATAGCAAATGCCTCATCGTCTGCTATCGATGGCGCCCACGCACCCTCATCACCCTTGGCGGCTGCGACACCGCGGTCGGTGAGAATGTCGTTGACATTCGCGTGGACAGCTGCGTTCGCAAATGCAGCGTCTGTGACCGAAGGCGCACCCACTGGGACGGCTAAGAACTCTTGGATGGCAGTGGCATCTGGGGCGTGTTCACCACCGCCAATGACGTTCCCGAGGGGTATCGGGAACTCGCGGCCGCGGAATGCGCCACCTAGATGTTGGTATAAGGGGATGCCGAGGACGTCCGCTGCGGCTTTCGCTGCTGCCATCGAAAGTGCGACCGCACTATTGGCTCCAATCTCCGAGAAGTCGGCTGTTCCATCAGCGCCACGGAGTGTATTATCAATGCCGCGTTGATCGCCGGCGTAGACCTGTCCTTCAACGCGCGGCACAGCGACTTCACGGGCCTTTGCGATTGCTTCATCGGCCGGGAGTTCAACCGCTTCGTGCGCCCCCGTTGACGCACCTGCGGGCGCCGCCGCCCGTCCGAAGCCCCCGTTCTCTGTCCGGACTTCTGCTTCGACGGTTGGCGTCCCCCGACTGTCGAGGATCTGGCGGAGTCGGACTTCGGTCACAAGCGTCATCTACCTGTCACCCCGGCGCACGGTGAATGGGAGCACGTCCGCATCGTACTCCTCGGCAGCAACCAAGATCGGCTCCGTTTGGTCCGTCTCGATCAACACCGGTGCGCCATAGGAGACTTGTAACGCTCGAGCACCCAGGATCCGTGCTTTCTCGTATCGATTTATGCTTCTCATTGGTAGGGGGAAACGATATCGACGAGATCTTTATGAGAGACCAACATCCGGCGACAACAGGCTCGTTCGACACCGAGGTCATCCAACACGGCATCAGGGCTTTCGTCTCCCTCCTGTGTCCGGTCTTTGAATTCTTCCCAGTGTTCGCCGATGACGTTACCACACGTGAAACACCGTACAGGTACCATCATTTCTCAGTCACCTCACCGGTATGATTTCTGGTAACGTGCCCTCGCGCCGGGGCCGCCCCATTTCTTTGGTTCTGACTGTCGGACATCGTTCACGAGGAGTGATCGGTCAAAGGACATGTATGCATCCCGTAGTTCGGCATCGTTCGTGTGTTCGACCAGCCCGCGAGCAATCGCGGTCCGGACGGCGTCGGCTTGTCCAGCGTATCCACCGCCTGAAACCGTGACATCTACATCAACACTCTCCCGCAGTTCATCCTCGGCAATCCGGAACGGCTCTAACATCTTCAGTTGTGCCTGCTCCGGTTCAACCAACTCGACTGGTTGTGAATTAATGCGGACTCGTCCATCGCCGTCATGAATCGTCGCTCGGGCAACCGCTGTTTTCTTCTTCCCAGATGTATTCGTTACCATGTTACGTTTGCTCCTAGGTTTTCACTGATTTCACCCAGCGTGAGGAATTTAATAGTCGAGACCCGATCTAGCGAAGCATCGTCTAAGATCTCGCCGTCCTCCTCAAACGGATTCCCGATATAGACCCGGACGTTCTCCAACGCATCACGTCCTCGCTGTTCTTTATACGGGAGCATACCACGGATTGCTCGTTTCAAGAGCCGATCGGGTTGCTTCGGATAATGCGGTCCTTTGTCCGACCCGACGGAATCCCGCGTCCGGTAGACGTCCATGATGTCGTCCTCACTTCCGGTGATAACCGCTTGTTCAGCGTTAATCACCGCAATATGGTCACCAGAAAGCGCTCGACTGGCGACCTCTGAGGCGACCCGGCCAACGATGCAATCGCGGGTATCGATGACGATATCGGCATCGAATTCTGCATAACTCATCGAATCACCCGGATATCGGTGCCGTCGGGATTGTCTTCAACTGCCTGTTCGAGATCGATAGCTTCGCCAACCTGCTCAATCTTGGTCTGCGCCGTCGATGAAAAATCAACGGCTGCCACGGTGACATCTTTTCGCAGGACACCGGAACCGAGCACTTTCCCGGGAACGACGACGGTTTCGTCAGCCTGCGCGTACCGTTCGATACGACCCAGGTTGACTTCCGCATGCGTCCGCCGGGGCTTTTCAAGACGCTCGGCGATATCACTCCAGACCTCACCCCCACCGTCTCTCGCGGTGGATTTGAGGTCAGCAATGAGGTTGGCAAGCCTCGGATTTGTTTTACTACTCATCGAATATCTCTCCTGAGAACTGGATGCAGGGAGCAGGATTTGAACCTGCGGACCTCTACAGGACAGCGCCCTGAACGCTGCGCCGTTGGCCTGACTTGGCTATCCCTGCACGCTGTATAGGAGGAATGGGTGAACCCGACGCCCCGATTGGACCGCAATCGCCGGCCAACACCTACGCGACGATATCCGTACGAGCACGCGGCTGGTCCGCTACTCACACCATGGCCGGCCTGCGTCAACGGAGTCTGGGGCGTCGATACCATTATAATTGTACTGCCTCTTCAAGTTCGTCTGCACGCGATTCAAGCGATTCAACCGCGTCGATCACCAGGTCATTGATGTCCAATGAGCCATCAGTTTCAATACTGAAAACAAACGCATTCGGGACATCAGTCACCTCGACTTCTTTTTCTGGATACAGATTCCGAAGGTCATTATCGAACTCCTCAGCCGGAATGAGCTCGCCATCGTCTTCAAAGACCCCACGGACAATCCGTGGGTCGTCGTCTTCAAACTCAGTGCGGTCATCGACGACTTCGACCTGCTGGAGGTGACGATATCCAACAGCGACCCCGCCTTGATGTTTCGCGTGGTCTTTCCCCCGACCCAGTTTTGCCTCCGCCTCCAGTTCGAGGCGTTGGCCTTCCGTGAGATCAATGATCGGGACATTCTCATCGGCCGGCTGGACGCGGTCATCGTTTGACACTAAGTCACCAGAATATGCCGTCGCTGGCCCATCGACATCAATTGCGAGTGTGACCGTATCACCTTCGGTATAATCATCGGGTGTCGTCAATGGGATCAACCCGAGGCGAAGTGCGATTTGTTCATCAAACATGACTGATGAATTCTCGATCACACGGACGGTGTCTATCGATAGCGTCGGCACGTCGGCGATTATTGCCCGCCGAACGCCATTTGCGAACGCGGGGGAAACACCTCGAACCAGGAATGTCGCACTTCGCTCATCCCCGTCGATGAACGTCACAGTGTACTCGTCCGCCATCGTTAGAACCCTGCATTCTTCGGACCACGGGTTCCATCATGCGGGATGGGCGTGACGTCCTCAATGCGACCGATTTCAAGACCGGCTCGGGCGAGTGCTCGAATCGTTGCTTGCGCGCCTGGCCCCGGGTTTTTCTGTTGGTTACCGCCAGGCCCGCGAACACGGACATGCACGCCATCGATACCGGCATCTTGCACTTCTTCAGCGACTGCTTCTGCCATCTGCATGGCGGCGTACGGAGATGCTTCGTCACGGTTTTGTTTCACAACAGTTCCACCGGATGATTTTGTGATTGTTTCGGCCCCCGTGAGGTCCGTGACCGTGATGATCGTGTTGTTGAATGAGGCATGAACGTGCGCGATACCCCACGTGCTATCATCAGCCATCTATTGTCCCTCCGCCCGTTCCGGATGGAGGTCATCCGCCAATGGACTGGTGTCATCGAACGCAATGCTATCTTCTTCATTAACGGCCACTTTGTACGACGGTGATGTCACCCGTGCTCCGTTGACAGTGATATGGCCATGGTCGATGAATTGCCGAGATTGTTTCGGAGTATTCCCGAGGCCTTGCCGATACGCAACTGTCTGGAGGCGACGTTCCAAAATGTCCGTCACATCAAGGGACAACACATCATCAAGCTGGTCTTCATCGCCTAAGACACCAAGTCGTCGCAATCGGGCCAGGAAGTCAGCGCCAGCCTCATCTGCCGCAGTCGCATCACCTTGTTCCTGACCGAGGAGTCGCCGTGCCTCTCGCCGGTAATCCCGCAGTTCAGACTGCGCCCGCCACAGTTCTTCTTTGTTCGTTAACCCATAGCGAGAGAGAAGATCTCCTTCTTGGGCAATACGCTCCCCTTGGAAGGGATGATTCGGTGTCTCGTAGAACTTTGTGTTATTCCCGAGCGCCATTATTCAATCGCCTCCTCTTCTTCCTCGGCTTCAGCCTGTTCTTCTTTGATCGCTTCGACGTTGACACCGATGGTGCCTTCCGTCCGGCCAGTGGATTTCGTTCGCTGCCCGCGGACTTTTTGCCCCCGTTTGTGGCGGACGCCACGGTACGAGTCAATCATCTTCATCCGGTTGATATCTTGTCGACGCGTCATTTCGAGCTCGTTCCCGATTTCGTGTGTGGTTTCACCGCTAAAGTAGTCATTTTGATGGTTCGTAAGCCAGTCTGGGACCTCCTCGGCGAAATTCTCAACGAGATCAACCAGATCATCGATCGCTGACTCATCGAGTTTGCCGAGCATCTCGTGACGATCAACACCGGTTTCCTCGGTGATTATCCGGGCTGCGCGATGCCCAATACCATTCATATCAGTCAACGCCCGCTCGACGCTTTTGGTCCCATCAAGGTCTGTCTGCCCGATACGGACGAAGTACTGGATGTCCTCATCCTCAGCTTCGTCGATGTCGTCGTCTTGTGGTTCTTCTTCGCTCATGTGTGAATCGATTAGCGTCGTGGCGGGGATTTGAACCCCGGAGGCTTACGCCACAGAGTTAGCAACCCTGCGCCTTGGGCCAGGCTTGGCTACCACGACTCGCGTGCGGTATCTCCGCCCTCCCGGACTCGGGGCCGCAGCCCCTACATCGATTGTGTGTTGGTCGGTACCCGAGCCCTCTACTTAAACTACACGAATATCGGTCGCCTAAGACATTGAATCCGGAATATTGACAGTCTTACCCACACCTCCAAGAGAGGCAAAACGCCATGACACACCAATCGGTTAGCCTCTTAATCGAAGATTGCCATCCGGTAGAATGGGATAACCGGGAAAATTGTAAAACGGTTAGCTGTCGCCAAGGGTGGCAAGTTGTCGCCGGCGAACGATCCCTTGCATGTTTGCTGTTTCACGAGTGAATTCACGGAAAGCCGTGCCGGTGTCGCTCGCTTGATCCAAGACGATGGGCGCGCCAGCGTCGCTCCCTGACCGGACAGCTGGGTCAAGCGGGATCTGTCCAAGGAAGGGAAGGTCGACATCGTCAGCGAAATCGCGACCACCGCCTTTTCCGAAGATATCGTGTTCAGACCCGCAGTTTGGACAGATGAATCCGGCCATATTCTCAACGATCCCTAACACTGCCGTATCGTGTTTTCCGAACATACGCAGGCCCTTTCGGGCATCGTCCAACGCAACTTCTTGCGGGGTAGTTACGATAACGGCGCCGGAGACGGGGACCGACTGCAGCAGCGTTAATTGAGTATCGCCAGTGCCGGGCGGTAAATCTACGACCATATAGTCTAATGCGCCCCACTCGACGTCTTCCCACAATTGTGTGAGCACTTTATGGACCATCGGACCACGCCAAATAACCGGATCATCCTCGCCAACAAGGAAATCCATGCTCATTAACTGCATCCCGTGTTGTTCGGGGGGGACAATGGTTTCATCCGAGGTTGCTTTCGGGTGGGCGTCAGCATTCACCATCCGCGGGACATTCGGGCCATACACATCGGCGTCGAACAACCCAACGCGCGCGCCTAATTCGGCTAATCCGGCGGCAAGATTGACGGCAACAGTCGATTTCCCGACTCCACCTTTGCCCGAGGCGACGGCGATGATATTCTCAACGTCAGGCAAAATCTGATCACTGGAATCCAGGCCAGTCTCGATCGTCGCAGACAATGAAATTTCAAGACCGGTGTCTGCGAGTGATTCACGGACGCTGTCAGCTATTGCCGTTTCCGTTGGCGAATACGGCGCACCGAGGGCAAGATCGATGGCGACGGAATCGCTTTCCACAGAGATATCGTTGACTAGTCCCAAAGAGACAATGTCGCCGCCGAGGTCAGGATCCTCTACTGAAGAGAGGCGGGAGCGGATAGCGTCTTCATCCATGGCGATAGCAATGCTATCAGCGTCGAAAAGGGTTGTGCTGTTGCTATCGCCGAAAGCATTGTCCCCGTGAACCGCCTCGGTGTCACGCCCCGAGGCGCTCGGTGGATTCCGCCTGGAGATGGATGCGGTGGTCGGTGCCGAGTAGCGGAAATGTAACCAGAACTGGTTACGGAGGGAGGGGTAGTGTCGCCGAATTTAAGCAACTGTACACGCACGCTTCAGATATGCTGGAAGACGGGTTCGGCAGGGAGGTGACAGGTGTTCGCGTCTCCCTCACCGACCGCTGTAATTTTGATTGTGTCTATTGCCATAACGAAGGTCTGGGCGATACCCGAGGCCCCATGGAGCCGGCAGACGAGGAAATGTCGACAGACGATGTAATCCGGTTTCTGGAGGTCGCGCGGGAATTCGATGTCGATGCAGTGAAATTCACCGGGGGAGAGCCAATGCTCCGGACGGATCTCGAAGAAATCATTCGCCGCACGCCCGATGGCATGGAGGTTTCTCTCACTACGAATGGAACATTTCTCCCTGATCGCGCAACGGATCTTGCAGCCGCAGGCCTGGAACGAGTTAATATCTCGCAGGATGCACTCTCTCCAGCGGCGTTCCAAGAAATCACCAAGAGCGCAGCGTATGATGACGTCGTGGCTGGTGTTGACGCAGCCGTGGCTGCGGGCCTAACTCCGGTAAAACTCAACATGGTCGTCTACGAGCAGACTGCAGGGTATGTGCCAGAAATGGTTGATCATGTCTCAGAACATGAGGGGTTGCACCTCCAACTCATCGAATATATGCCGGAACTCGCAGGTCGTCCTGAGTGGGCAATCGACATTGACCGCGTCCATTCGTGGCTCACCGACCAAGCCGATTATATCAAGGAGCGAGAAATGCATGGCCGACAACGGTATTATCTCGGCGGGACCGAGAACGACCACGATGGCCTGATTGAAGTTGTCGATCCAGTCGGGAATACTGATTTTTGCGCCAATTGCCATCGCGTCCGCGTGACACATGAAGGCTACCTCAAAGGATGTCTCAATCGAAATGACGACCTCAAAAGCATGGGTGAGATGTCCAAACCCGAGATTCGGGAGACATTCCAGGAGACAGTGGCCGAACGAGTCCCCTATTATGGCGAATATATGATCAAGAATGACGACGGAGAATGGGTCTTCAACGACACGTATCTGGAGGCATGACCCGGATAGCGGCCGTTTTTCGATGAAAGAGTGTGGTGTAACCGGTATGTATATCGCCGGGCGTTTCTGGCCGCAGCCTTTAGTACCATCGCCGTTCAGACATCGATATCTTGGGGAGGAGAGAGCACCACGCAACTCGTCGGGTCCGGGTCGTCGGGGGTGACGGTCCGTCGATGGAGACCGTCGAGGCTGGCGTCACGGCGTTCGAGGTCGAGAAGGTATCGTCAGTGGCGACCCTCTCGCCTACACCCGTAGCGGTCGTCGTGCTTGTGGCGCCATCCCTTGACGTTCCTCCTTCAACGGCTGTAGACTATGTCAGACGGGTCCATGGACAGACACCAGTAGTCGTTGTCGCTGATACCGTTCCAGAAGTCAAAGCTGACGCCATAGTGCCGGTTGATGCTGATGCGGTGACGCAAGCTGTCACCGATCTGGCCGAGGAAGCATCCGTCGATCGAACCCGGCGTCGACTCCAACGATTAACCACACTCCAGACGGAACTCGGCGACGAGAGCATCGAGTTAGTCTGTGAACAGATCGCTGAACAAGTCGGCTATGACACCGTCTGGATTGTTCAACGAGAAGACTCTGCCCTCGTGCCCGTCGCGTCAGCTGGCGTTCCACTATCAGCACTCCGGACGTCAGATCTGAACTCTGAGACACCGTGGGCAGAAGCATTCCGACGGGGAGAACCATACATCACCGCTGACGAAAGTTACACTGTTGCGATACCATTTGCTGACCGGTGTCTAGTGTGTACTGCGATGTCACCAGTCAGTGACACGGAGGTGGCGGCGCTCGCGGATGTCATTTCGTCGGTGTTAACGTCGACGGAGACGGTGGAACAACCGCAGTATGCGTTGCTTGGTGACGCGGTCGCCCATGAAGTTAACAACCAGCTCGATATTGCGAAAGTCCACTTAGAGCTGCTTGAGACTGACGGTGAACATTTCGATCATGTCTCGGCCGCGTTAGAACGCATCGGCGACGTCATTGGTGAAGTCAAGGCACTGGTATCGCCACAACTCGTCGTGGAAGATGTCTCCCTGAAATTGATTTCTGAAGAAGTATGGAGTGGTGTCTCGACCGGATCTGCCACGTTGACGGCCAAAGACGGCCGCGTCGAAGCCGATGAACGTCTCCTTCGGTTGTTATTATCGAATCTCTTCAGAAATGCAGTCGAACATGGCGGTGACGAGGTCACAGTCAAGGTTGGACCGCTCAATCCCGGCGGGTTCTATGTCGCCGACGATGGAGATGGATTCACCGATGCCGCTGCTGATCAACTGTTTGAATGGGGTTGGTCAGAAGAAGGTGGGACCGGGATCGGGTTGGCGTTAGTGTCACTCGTGGCTGATCGGCACGGGTGGGAAATCAAGCCCAGTGGCGCCAATGGTGCGCGGTTTGAATTCCGACCAGCGAATTAGCTAGTTCCGCCTTTTGCCGGTAACTCCGTTGGTTCAGTGGTGGCAACGAGGTACCCATCTTCGTCTGGTAAGCCTTTAAGGACTTCATCCAATTCACGGCGGATTGCGTCTAGCTGCTCACAGAGGAAGGTGTACTCCGGTTGGCGTGTTAATTCCTCGCGTGGCTGTTGGGTTTCGAGCGTCGCTCGTTTGGACGCGAGCGCAAAGTATTCTTGGAGTTTTGCATCATATTTGGCGCGCCGATGGATACGGTCGACGGTCCGACGCAGTTCTTCTCGAGAGACGGGTTTCGTGAGATACTCGTCAAACCGCATCTCAACGATATCAACGGATGGTTCGACGCCCGTTAACATGATGACACGACAGTTCACGCCGCGGTTGCGAATACGGTCGAGGACTTCTTCGCCGGACAGTCCCGGCATGCGACGGTCAAGGAGGACGATATCTACGTCCGAATCGAGTGTTTCGAGGCCTTCGCGTCCGCTGTAGGCCGTTCGGACGTCATAGTCATCGAGCAGCGCTGCGTGCCCATCCGCAAGCGCTGGCTCGTCATCTACGATTAAGATCGTTGGTGGTGCTTCGTTCATCACGACGGATGCCCCTCTGGGAGAAGACCTGAGACCCCCCAAGAAAATATGTTTTTCGTCAGACAATAGTCTCTCGGTAAACATGTTCCCCCGCCAAATCGAGGGCGAACAGACGCTGACGAAGGCTTCGCCCCTCATCGGTCTCACCGCAGATATCGCAGCCATACCCACACAATTTATCGGCCACCTCACGGAAGCACGCCCATGAAGACGGCTGAACGCATCGATCTCATCACCCGACATACCCAAGAAGTCGTCCAAGAAGAGGAACTCACCACCGTTGTTGACGAGCACGAGACACCAACTGTCTATATCGGGTATGCCCCCACCGGAAAGATGCATATCGGCCATTTCACAACAATCAGGAAACTCGTCGATTTCATCGACGCCGGCCTTGACGTGACAATCCTCATCGCTGACCTCCATGCCCACCTCGACGATACGAAGAGCCCATTCGAACTTCTCGATGCCCGCTCGCGATACTACCAAACCGCCATCGAAGCGATGATCGAAACCGCCGGTGGCGACCTCACTGACCTCTCGTTTGTCCGCGGCACCGACTTTCAACTCACCCAACCCTACACCCTCGATCTCTATCGGGTACTCGCAGACACAACGCTGTCTCGAGCCCAACGCGCCGGCAGCGAGGTCGTCCGCCAAGCAGATAACCCAAAACTCGGTGGCCTCGTCTACACGCTCATGCAAGCATTGGATGTCGCTGCCCTTGATGCGGATATCGCCTATGGGGGAATTGACCAACGAGGAATCTATATGCTTGCCCGAGAACAGCTTCCAGCACACGGATTCGATAAACCAATCTGTCTCTTCGCCCCACTCCTGTCAGGCCTCACTGGCGACAAAATGTCCGCCAGCGACGCAGCATCCAAAATCACACTCACAGATAACCCTGAAACAATCTCGGAGAAGATCTCCGACGCCTACTGCCCAAGCGGTGAAGTCCAAAATAATGGGGTCCTCGAATACGTGCGCTTTCTCATCTTCCCTGTCTACGATGAACGAGATCAAGCATTCATCGTTGAGCGTCCGGAGGAGTACGGCGGCGATTTACGCTATGACGACTACCAGTCACTCGAATCAGACTTCATTTCAGAAGACCTCCATCCCGCGGATTTAAAGCCCGCTGTCGCTCAGGCACTCACAGACATTATAGCGCCGGTCCGCGAACAGCTCGAAGACGATCCAACCCTACTCGCCAACGCCTACCCACACGACGCCAATTGACATCCTCCTTCGACTGAACCGTCTGAATAACCGCTTATATCCACTCCTCTTGTAAACGTTCGGGTTAAGAACGTGGAATATCCCGTCCAGCTATACCGTGGCCTGTGGAGCGATTGTCGGATTCATCCCGCGCCAAAAGGCGCGGGCATTCTCCTTGCGCTCTATAACACCGCCTGGCCTGGTGGATAAACGCCAATTGTGCCTCCATTGAGCCATGACTATACGGGGGTATGGACGGGCAAGCATGCACGCGGGGACCTCAATCTCAGGTCTCCCGCAGTGGATCCATCCGCCCGATGATGCGCTGCTCGCTTCCAAGCCAGCCTACTGTGGTTTTCTGTGAATTTCTCGAATCATGTATATAGTGTGATATACGTGGTTTCCACGTGGTTTGGCGATCAGGCATCGGTGGTAGAACTCCGTTGCATGCGGCGGGTGACTGGGGATGTCGAGGTTGTATCGACGGTGATTTGGGTTTGCGTCGTCGGTCGATTACTGGAGAAACGGGGAAGAAGTGTGGACGAATGTCCAGTAACTTACGGAAGACGCTCGAAACAATCTCTCAAGCCTCCTTATGTCTTTACGAACGAAGAGGCACTTCTATAACCTTCGACTGCAGATAGTCGACTATGACTTACACGTGCCGGAACTGTAAACGCACATTCACTCGGAAGCTTCAATTTGAGCTTCACCGGGATACCTGTTCGTCCGTTGCTCTGATTTGTGAACGATGCGGCGACCAATTCCCGGAACGAGAGGCAACACGCGATGGCTGGCATTATGAATGCCCGAATGACGACTGCACAGGAGAGGGCCGCGGGGACGATCTTCACTCCGTTCGCGATTTTACGATCGCAACCCGAACCCACTAACCCGATCCTACCACCACAAATTGGTGGTGTAAACCTAGGTGTACCGCGCCATACGGGCACGAGTTCTCTCGTCCAGAATCCGGTTTAGTTGCGGGGAGGCACGTAATTTTTTATCCGGTCGATGGGTCAATCTAGTATGGAATATACGACGTTAGGATCCACCGGAATTGAGGTTTCACGCATTTGTCTTGGCTGTATGAGTTTCGGCGACCCGGATCATCGTGAGTGGGTCAAAGGGGAAGAGTTCGGCCGGGATCTCGTCTCTCGAGCACTTGACCTCGGTATCAATTTCTTCGATACAGCAAACATCTATTCAGGCGGAGAATCTGAACGGATTTTGGGCAAGGCACTAGATGGATATCGAGATCGGAGTGTCGTCGCGTCAAAAGTATATTATCAGATGCGTGATGGCGACCCCAATTCGGGTGGACTCTCCCGCAAAACTATCGACCAGGAGTTACAGCAGTCATTGCAACGCCTCGGTGTGGAGACCCTGGATCTGTATCAAATCCATCGCTGGGATTACGGAACTCCGATTCGGGCTACATTACAGGCATTGACTGATGCGGTGCGTCGCGGCCAGGTTCGCCACGTCGGTGCGTCGTCAATGTGGGCGTATCAACTGGCAGAGGCCCTCGCGGTTGCCGAGGAATACAACTTGGAGCGGTTCGCGACAATGCAGAATCACTACAACCTCGTGTATCGAGAGGAGGAACGTGAGATGCTACCGCTGTGTCACGACAAAGGGATCGGCGTCATCCCGTGGTCACCGATGGCGCGTGGCTATCTCACCCGGCCGCACGAGGAGTATGACACAACCCGGCGGGGGAAAACAGACGAATATGCACCCCAGCATCCGTATCAGGAAGGTGGGGGCGAGGAGATAAACGAACGCGTTCAAGACCTGGCTGAAGATCACGGCGTGACGATGGCGCAACTCACGTTAGCGTGGGTTTTACAGAAGGACTGGGTTGACGCACCTATCGTCGGTGCGTCGAAAATCGAACACCTAGAAGATGCTGTTGCCGCACTTGAGGTCACTCTTTCGGACAACGACGTGGCCTACTTAGAGGAACCATATGAACCGGTCGCAGTCTCGGGACACACCTGATTACGAATTCTCGTATTCCTGATCCTGGACTACGGGTCACGTCGACGTAGAAACACGGCGAGGGTCACAAGGGAAAGAAGCGCAACCGGGACACCGAATCCGGCCCCATCACCCGGCGTGGGGGTTTCTATGACATGACTCTCCCAATCGTCATTCCCCGATTCGTCGGCTCCCACTGACTCGTCGGTCGCTGCCTCAGACTCACCGGAGGGGGTGTCGGTCGTGGCGGGTTCAGAAGTGGGTGTCCTAGGAGCTGCGTTCGTCTGAGTATCCTCCGTCGAAACATCTTCCTGTGGACTAGTATTCGTTTCACCTGTCGTGCCAGTAGGGGTGTCACTGGTATCTGTCGCAGTCGCCGTATTCGTATCCGTATTTGTATTGGTATTCGTTGCTGTTGGAGTCGTGGGGGTTGGGGTGTTTGGGTCAGATTCTGATGGTGGGGGACCGAGCTGGTTGCGGGCGTCGGCTTCATCTTCACAGTCACAAATCCAGAAATAATGTGAGTCACTCCCGATGGTCCGTCGTTCACCCGAGTCGGTCACTCCGGTCACTGATCCAGCGATTTGATACCATCCGGGTTCATCGGGATTATCGATACACTGCGTCACCGATACGACGGCATCGCCACTGTTCAGTGAGGTCGACTCGCCGAGATCTTCCTCGCGGTAGAATTCCAGGTGGAAGACATCGTCGCCAGCTGAGAATGATTTTGTGTTTTCTTCAAGTGATTCATCGATCTCGTAGCTGTCGTAGGTGTTCCCGCGGTCAATGCCAAAAACGTCGGCATCGCCCGGTCCACAGGATGTCCACCTCCCTGCTTCGTAGACAGCTTCCATCTCTTCGAGGGTCTGAAAGTTCCCGCCCGCTTGTCCAACCACAATCTGGCCGTACTCTACGTTAGTAGCGCCTGGACGGGGGTTATCGAGTGGTTCCACCATGAAATCAGCATCTTCGGCGCCATGATTGGCAGATACACTACTCGACGTCGGGGCGAACCCGCCGACAGCAATGACTCCAACGATGAGGCAACTCGTCAGGAGCCAGAGGGCAAGACGCTGCGTAGGTATCACTCCAACTAGACGTTTTCTGTTCGCTGCCCTACACCTGTCGCCTGCAATTGGCGGTGCTTTAATGAGCCACCTGACTGGAGAAGGTTTTATAGCCCGGCAACAAACGGGTCAATAATGCGGTACGTGAAGGTTTCCCTAATCCCAACCGACGGCGATATCGACCCTGTGGGTGAGGAAATCGATACGGAACCATCCGTATCTCGAGAAGCGATCCTCCATATCAACCGCTTGAACGATGGCACAGTGGTTCTGCTCTCCCAACTCCGCGGTGACGCCGACACCCTCCATGAGATTTTTGAAAATCGACCGACCATCATCTCACATAATATCTCACCACTCCGCGACGGCCTCCAAGCGTATGTCCATGCCGAACCAACCGAAACCGCCGGAGCGCTCCTTGATCTCACCCAAGAGCATGAATTCGTCGTTGACACTCCAATCGAGTACGGGCCCGAGGGAGGACTCCGCGTCGCCGTCATCGGTGAAGAAGACACGGTCCGACAAGCGATTGAGGATATCCCTGATGAGATACGCGTAGAACTGGAACAACTCTCGGATTACGATCCCGAACTCAGGGAGCTGTCCTCTTTCCTCACCGATCGACAACGAGAAATCCTCGATACTGCCGCCGAAGTGGGTTATTATGAAGTCCCCCGCCAAGCCACCCATCAAGATATCGCCGACGAACTCGATCTATCAACAACGACCGTCGGCGAACATCTCCGCAAGATCGAAGCCCGTATGCTCTCCGAAATCGCGAACTGACACCCTCGCTCAGCATCGAGGGCTCTTCATCGTCAGGAGACGGTTGCTCGATCTAGCCATGATGTCAAATATGCAGTCACAAGACCAACCAGGCCGACCGGGATACTCACCTGCAACATTAACGTAAGAAGCGCCGTTTGATCAAGGGGTGACCCGCCGCCGTTGCCGTCGCCACCGCCAGCGGGCATACCGTATTCAGCCAATACGGCAAACGTGAAAAATAATCCCAGGCCCACAAACAGGAAAAACCCGATAAAACTCCCGACGCCCGCAATCCCACCCGCAACCGTTTCCCGGTCTGGGAACGCCCGTCCAATCCCAACGCCAACAATACAGGCAAGAAATGGACTCACTGCATAGATGAAGAAAATCGCAACCAGGAACATAAGACCGACTTGAGTAGAGTCCAAGGGGTCATCTCCCGGCTCCACAAATTGTTCGATGAAAAACCCTAACGTGAAATTGATAGACAACCCAATCCCCGTCCCTACCACCACAAAGACCCCGACAACTATGAGAACGTACACATAGAGCGGTCGGTCCATACCCACTTACTCACTGACACACTCAATGTAGCTGTCGAAATCAAGACCACACTCCCCCTGACACCCACCATTTCATTTTCGATGAACACAGCAGGTAACCTGCAATCACAGCATGGACGATCGCATCAGGTTGACCCCACGTTCGCGCATATAGGGTCAGCGAGAGCGAGTCCCCACCGGGTAGACGAGGTGCAGACATGGCCTTCTATATAGAACGCGCCCACAACGACCCGGCATGGACGACACGGACGGCGACGAAGCACGCACGAGTCCGTTTGATGACGCGTTGGAACCAGCAATCAGCCCGCTTGACCAAGCTGTCGACGCTGGCGAAACCGACCAGACCAGCCATGCGAGAACGCTGCCGGTCGACGTGGCGCCAATTGATGATCTCGTTGGCCCCCGTAAATCACTCGAACCGTCCGTGCAAGGTGTCTGGGTACTCCAATCAGGTGTCTCCGCCGCCATTCTCGGTGTTCTTGCCGGTGTGGCGTTCACGTTCCTCCCGATCGGGACACCCTGGCTCGGCGGCGTGGTGTTCGTTGTCTTGTTCCTCCTCGGCGTTGTCTTTTCGATCCTCCGGTATCGATCCTGGCAATATGAAGTCCGTGCGGAATCCCTCTATCTGGAACACGGCGTCTTTACGAAGGTCACCACGATCGTCCCACACGTCCGGATTCAGCATGTTGATGCCCGCCGCGGCCCCCTTGAGCGCGTGTTCGGCCTCGCAACGACCGTCGTATACACCGCCGGATCGCGTGGCGCTGACGTCTCCATTCCCGGTCTAACACCGACTCGCGCAGACGACCTGCAAAGCCGTCTCGAACAATTAGCAATCGCAGCCGAAGGTGAGGACGCCGTGTAATGAAGCTCGATCCTCTTTCAATTCCCTACCGGTCAGTTGACTCAGTTATCCGGCTAGCCTGGGTGTTGATCTTCATTATCATCGGTGGCCAAGGCTTCGGTGGTTTGGGTGGAATTGCCGCGCTTGTCGCCGCATACTTCGTGATTATGTTGGGCTACCAGCTGCTCTACTACCAGCGATTTGAATACGATCTCACCGCTGACTCATTTGATATCGCATCCGGCGTCGTCTCACGCCGAAATCGGGAAATCCCCATCCGCCGCATTCAGAACGTCGACATCAGCCGGAATGTGCTCCAACGCCTCCTCGGGATCGCTCAAATCAATCTCGAGACCGCTGGCGGCTCCTCCACAGAAGCATCCCTGAAATACGTGAATATCGAGGAAGCCCGGCGCCTCCAAGCCGAAATCGGTCGTTTGAAACGAGATGAAGCCACCCCGTCAGCGACCGAACCAGCGCCCGCAGAGGAACTCTTTGCAATCACACCAAAAGAACTCGTCTTGCTTGGTATCGTCGGCATCGACCTCCGCCTCCTCTCTGGGGTAGGGGTGTTGCTCCCGATTGCCTTCCCGTGGATCCGCAGCCGATTGTCCGACCCCGTAGTTGCGGATCCGTGGATGATCTTGCTGGTATCCGCCCCCGTGTTGGCTGCCGGGATTATCGCTGTCACCGCGATTATCAGCGGGCTTCTCGCCGTCGCGAATTATTACGACTTTCGGTTGGCCAGATACGGTGACGAACTCCAATATGAACGGGGGCTGCTTCAACGATTCAGCGGGGCGATTCCGCTCGAAAAAGTCCAAACGTTAACCCTCTCAGAAAACATAATTGCACGGCACTTAGGATATTCGTCGCTGGCAGTCGAAACAGCTGGCTATGCCCCAGGTGAATCCGGGTCGCAATCCGCGATCCCACTTGCGGTTCGCGACAGAGTCGTCAATCTCGCTCGGTCCGTCGAACAGTTCGACGACCCATCGTTCACCCGGCCACCCCGCCGGGCCCGCGAACGATACTGGGCCCGATATAGCCTCGTGGCACTCCTTATCGTCGGCGTTGCCTTCACTATCGATCGGTTTACCGGGCTCTCATTTGCCTGGTATACTACGTTCGGTCTGCTCGTAATCCCCCCGATTGCTGCACACCTCAAATGGGTGAATCTCGGCTATGACGTGCAAGACGACCATATTCTCCTCCGACAGGGATTTTGGACCCGAACAATCACAGTCGTTCCGTATTATCGGGTGCAAACGGTCTTGGATTCCCAAACAATCTTCCAACGCCGCCGCCATCTCGCGACGCTCGTGGTTGATACAGCAGGGACGAGTGGGTTAACGCGCCGGCAACCGAAGGCCTTAGATATCGATGCCACCGTGGCCACCGAACTCCGTCGAGAGGTAGCCGACCGACTCCAAACAGCGTTGGATCGACGCCGTGCAGACCGGCGCCGGAATCGAATCCAATCGATGCAACCGTCACCACAGAACCACGGCGGCGGAACACCCTCCTAAGTACGACTACAGCCCGGTATAACCGGCTGTACCCGGGTGTTTCAAGACATGGATTGAGTGGTGTGCAGGCCACTATTCTTTTATGTTGGTCGCGACCACTGGCCGGTATGGTCTCGCGTTCGACGCTCGTTGTAGTACTCGTTGCCGCCGTGGTGTTACTATCCGGTTGTTCGGTCCTTATCGGCGGTGACGACTCGTCTGATCCGGAGGAATTTGATTACGCCCCAGGCTATGCTGCGGATGGGATTGATGATGGAGAACAAGCTGTTGAAAGTTACACACAAGCGGTACAGGAGCAAGGGAGTTTCACGGGAGAGTATAGCTACGATGTAGTGACCGAAGAGGGAGAAACATCGGTCGACGTTGATTACGAGGTTGATTTCGACACGGAAGAAGCAAACCAGACGGTAAGCGTTGAGGCACCGGAAGATACCGCATCCACAGAATCGTTTTATACCGAGGGCCAGGTCTACCAGATCGCGACATTCGAAGGGGAGCAAGGCGATGTGAGTGTTGAGGACCGGGAATTCCCCACCGATGAGTTAACGGCGGTGGAAGCTGTCCAGCCGCTGTTAACGAATGCTAGTTCCTATAACACGAGTGTCAGCGAACATGATGATACGTCGATGGTCACCTATGAGACGTCTGATGTGGAAAACGCCGAGGATTTCTTCGGTGCTGATGAAGCTGAAGAAGTGACTGAATTCAACGCCCAATTCACCGTCGATAGCGATGGCATCGTGCATACGGCAGAATACAACCTCGAATACCTGTTCAACGGAGAGGAACGAAGTGTCTCGCTCACATTCGAGTTAACTGACTTTGGGGAGACGGCTGTGACCCAGCCAGAGTGGGTTAACGATGCATAAATCGGGGCGAGGGCTTATACGGATGCGGTAAAAGGAGGCAGCTATGGATCGCCGTCTTGTCGCGTTATTAGTCGCTGGCTGCCTAGTTGGCCTGGCCGGATGTGGTTTACTCTCCGGTGGTGACAGCGGGACGACGCCAACGCAACCGACGCCGACAGCGTCCCAACCAGGCGATGTCCCCGAGGCTGATCCCGGAGCTTCTGAGGGTGAGGGGCCAGCCAGTAGTTATCCGCCGGGATATACCGCGACTGGTGTCGGGGATGCTGACACCGCTGGAGCAACCCATGTTGATGCGCTCGTTGCGTCATCGAGCTATATCTTTAGCTATGACGCGTTGATCCAGGAAGATGATGCCAATACAGCGTTTTCATATCAGGTATTAGTCGACCATGAGGCGACTCGCGCCTATGTCATTCAGGACAGTGCGACGGGGAATGCTGTCGCGTACTTTGAGGATGACCAGCGGTATCTTCGAACGGAACGTAATGATGCCGTCCAGTATAACTCCACAGCCTACCCGTTCACGCCGAGTGAATTTACGGGATTTCAATTCATCCAATCAGTACTCGACGGAGTTGAATACGGGGATGCTGAAGTCATCGAGGCTGATGAAGGAACGTATTATCGATACGTCAGTCGGGACGTTACCGACCCCAATGTGATTCTTCGGAATGACGTTGATGAGTCCCGCATCGACCGGTTTGATGTCAGTATCGTCGTGGATGAATCTGGTATCGTCCGCCACGCCAAATATGTCGTGGAGGCCGACAGAGAGATCAGCGTCACGATGGGCGTCAGCGAACGCGGGAGCACTACCCTCGATCGCCCTGACTGGTATGACGACGCAGCCACCTCGTAAAACCACCCACCGGGCAGTCCTCAGACGCCACGACCTTCATTCAGTTCAGTAATCCACTCCTGTATGATGGTGGACTCTGTAGCGCCCAATCAGCGGCATCTATCCCGCCATTATTCGAGAACTCGCACCCATGTAAGTGAGAATGAATAGTCCGGAGAACACCTGCATCCCGTTCTCCGTGTTCAAAACACCGAACTACAGCCGCCCACTCATTGCTTGCCTCGCGTTGAGGGTATTCCAAAACGAGACCATTCCATCCCGAAGTTGTGGACATCCTGCTGCAACATGCCCAGAGATTGTAGTTACGGAGAAACGAGTGTATTTCGGAGTGATCCGACTCCTTTATAGGTGATCTCGATCTTGTCACCGGGTTCAATTCGGCCTGGATTTGCCGGACTTCCGAAGCTAATGACATCACCCGGCTGGAATGTGACCCGCTCTGAAAGGAATGAGACCACTTCATCCGGTTTGAAAAACATATTTTGCGTGTTATCAGCTTGCCGTCGCTCACCATTGATATCCGTATACATCTCGATGCCAACCGGGTCAACATCAGTCTCGATCCACGGGCCTAATGGCGCGGCACCATCGAACGCTTTCCGCGCTGTGCGGCGCGATTGATCAAGGGCATCAATATCATTCAAAACTGTAAACCCCCAAATCACATCTGATGTATCGGCTGGCGCAACATTTCGGCACCGTTCCTCAATTACCGCCGCTAACTCACCGGCATAGGTCAACTCGTCGGTGAATGATGGATACCGGATGGGTGTCTCATGACCCAGCAACGCGACCGGTGGTTTGATGAAAAAATCTGGTTCATCGGGCCGATCGTAATCCATTTGATCGAGCTTTTCACTAAAATTCCGTCCAACACAATAGACCGCCGTGGGATCGCAGGGTGGGAGTAATCGACCGTCCACACCGACCTCATACTCACCATCAACAGCACGAACACTGCCATCTTCATACTCGCCTTCGACAGGGCCCTCCGGTGTGAGGATCCGTGCGTATCGCATAGCGACTACATCCGCCTTACTCCGAAAAACCTACCGAACCACAATCCACCGAAGCCCCCCAATAAGGACTCGAATAAGCACGCTGGCTGCACGGACTGATACACTATATCTCGATACCCCGGCAAGGCCGCTTCCACGCACTATCGTCACGACTATATACAACTGAGAAATTTGTATTGCAGCGTCGACATCGACTCGGCAAAACACAAGGGATATTCTGCATACCTGTCGGTAGTGCGGACGACTCAATGAATATCTCTAGGGTTGTATGTTTTCAGTCGGTGATGGATTCGCTGGTCACAACAGGTCGCCACCAGTGATAGAGGAATCGTCAGTGTCAACTGGCGCGTCACTCCCGTCGGTATCATCACCGGATTCTGGCTCTGATGGAGTGTCTGCGACCCCGGATGGCCCTGCTAGCATCTCATCGAGGAGTTGGTTTACGCTGCGGTCAATCTGTCCCGGGATGTCACGAACGGCCCGGAGTCGACCACCGGGGACAGACAACAATTTGAACCCAATATCAGTCACCGGTCGAACCGTCCCGGCGGATTCAGAACCTGGCAATTGAATCGTGTCCTGCTCAACCGCATGCAGCTCAACATCTTCACGGCTCACGGGCCGGGGTTTATACTCGAAGTCCACGTACAGTTCCAGTTGGTTGGTCAGCCGTTCCGGTTCCTCTCCCGCCTGCGTCGCGACGAGTTCAACGGCGTTTTGATGCCCAGAGTTACTCGGTGGTAACACTGCTTCAGCCTTTTCAGGACCTTCACCCACTATAGCTACCTGCGGATAACTCGACCGATTCGACATCGGGATTCGGTCCGCAATGGATGCTCCGAGTGGGGAAAACTCACTCTGCCGGTTCTCAAGCAACCACTCCTTCGGGTCATCGCTGCCATATCGGTCTGACAACGTCTCGGCCGCATTACTCATTGCTTCTCGAATGACTTCCTGCATTTGTGGCGGTGGATCTGGCGGAGTGCTCCCTTTGTCAGGGGGTTGGAACCAATTGAAGGCCGTGTCACCGTCTATTGCGGCAACGAGTGTGACGTCTTTATTGATGGTCGCACCGTGGTCTGCGGCGTGGGGATCGCCGCCTCCTTGACCGTCAACGGTCGTCGGATCATAGTTGAGTTCTGGCGTCTGATCACCGAGTTTATCACGGAACACCAGCTCCTGGAGTTCCTTTCGCGTCTCCTCCCAAATCGCCATCCCACCATTATCATATGTCCCTTCATCCCCTGGGCGGAAAGAATAGTCCTCGTCCTGCCAGTCCTCAAGTTCAGTTGCTATTTGTTCTAGCTGGTCATCTACAGGGCCCGGATTCGTGGCCTCAATCATAACGGGGACTGATCGTGGGGCGTACGGATGCTCCACGCTGCAGTTTTCCACGAGATCCGCGACGTCCTGGCAGGTGAGACCATCGTCAGCATCCTCGAGAGCCTCACCCATGAGGCGTTCCATGACGTCGACACGGTGGACGGTACCCCATTGTTGTTCGGGACTGCCGGCCCGCCAGCCGGTAGCGGGGGCATTATTCCAATTCAGGACATATCCCCGGTCTGGGTTTCTCTCAAAGACCACATCAGTGCCGACGGTATAGCCTTGCCAGTTATGTGCTGAGACGGGTTTCGGCATGCGGGCATCACCGCTTCCGTGCCGATTGGGAAGTTTCCCGGTCCGCATGAACGCAATCTCGTCGTCGCTTATCACATGGAAATTAAAGCCAAATTGGAACTCTGAAAGGAATTCTTCGAGTTCGTCGATACTGTTGGCCCGCCCAACTTCAGCCCACATGAATGCGCCGGCGAGATCGTCCATCCGGGTAGTGATGCGGTGACAATACGCGATATTTTTCTCTGGATTCCAGGCGATAACGGGCATCGACGTACCTTCTTGTTCGATCCTGGCGACCTCTTGGCGGACAACCCCGTACTCGTTTGGATCGGTTTCGCCCTGGAGTGCGCCCCCTACCGGATTGGTGTAATGAGTGACGGTTTCTGTATTCATTTCGTGCCATTCACCATCCCACTTGTACCGATAGCGGTCATCCGGATCAAGTTCGACCGCTATAGTATCGATCATTTCATCTTGCGAGGTGGTGACAGTCCAGGCCAGCTCGGGTGTCTGTCCGATGACAAGCGCTGGTGCGCCGGAAACACCCATCCCACTGACGTCGAAACCCGCGCCGTGGAGCCCAATTTCATAAGGAACCGGGGGTTTAAACAGCCCCATTTGGGGGCCAGCTCCTAGAATGGGTTTGTCTTCCCCGCTCAGTTCCTTACTGACAATAATAGCATTCGATCCGAATTGGAAGCCACTGAGCATCCCGCGGGCTTCCCTTGTCCCGAGCGTGACGCCCTCTGGAATGGAAATTTCCTCGATACCCCATGGTTCTACATTTTCTGCTGCCCGGATTACCTCGAGTTGTTCCGGTGGCAGCTCGTCATACTCGAGGGCTTCCTCGTCGGTATGGGAATCGAGGTCCTCGCTGAGTGAGCCGTAATGTGACTCGGGGACTCTGACGTTGTTGAGGTCGCCGTAGGCCTCCCAAGCATCTTTTTCCTTCTCGAAGTTCTGGAAC
>CAZSSY010000023.1:30744-38380 GCA_964609565.1 uncultured Natronomonas sp. | reverse complement strand
CTAGATGCGTTCTACTTCGTCAATCAAGAGAACCGCTGCCTCATGGTCAGTTTCTGAAAGCGGTGCGGCGCTGACCTCAACCCGGAATGTGCCGGTTGGTAGCACGAAGTGATATTCCACACCCCGTTGTTCCTGGCCCGTCCCCAGGACTTCTGTCGCGACGAGATCTTCGGTCGGGACCGCGTCGCCGTCCGGAGTCAAGATCTCGAAATCCGTGCTCTGCGCTGAGAGGTCGGTGAGTCGGTCCGGTGTCGTATCGAATACCTCTGCGGCTCGATAATTTGCTCGATGGATATTGGCCGCACCATCAACCAGCAGCATCGGGGCCGGCGCGACTTCGAGAATTCGTTCCGAGATATCTCGTTCTTCGCGGAGCCGTTGTACCGTCCGGACACGTTCAGTGATATCCCGGGTATTCACAATGAAGCCCTTGACGGCGGAATCGTCAAGGCGATTGACGCCTCGTGTCTGTAAATGCACCCAATTCTCGTTCTTGTGGCGGAATCGATACTCGACTGTCGGCCGGTACTCAGGGTTTGACAGCGTGCGCTGGAATTCCTCGACAATCCGATCGCGGTCTTCCTCGTGGACATAATCGAATGCGATTTCACCCTGTAGTTCTCGTGGCTTATAGCCTAGCATCTCCTCGGTAGACGGGCTCGTGTACTCGAATTTCCCAGCACTGTCTAACACTCCGACTAAGACTGGTGAGTGTTCGATAAGCGCCCGAAACCGCGCGCGTTCTCGTTGGATCGTTTCTTTGGCCTGTGACTTCGTTTGTTCGACCACCTCTGTAGCGCGGTGGGCATCAACCGCGCCTTCGATCCGGTTTGCAAGACGTACGAATCGTTCCTGTCCGCCGCGTTTGGTGAGATAATCCGTCACGCCAAGTGAAATCGCATCACTGGCAATATCTTCAGATCCTTCTCCAGTGAACAAGATGAAGGGAAGGTCTTCGTCGAGCACACGGACTTGTCGAAGGAGTTCTAACCCGTCGGTTTCAGGCATCTGGTAATCTGACACAATACAATCAAACTCATCAAGTCGATCGGTCACGGTTGTCGGATCTGTCGTGGACTCAACGTGAATCCGGTCGCTTGCCGCTTCGAGCCCCGATTCGGCTAGATGGCACAATTCCGAATAATCGTCGACATATATAACGGAAATTGTGGCTTCGTCCCCCTCAGCTTTCACCTGACTTTCACCCTCCCGAGCCATGTAATTATCTCTGATTGGGAAATTAGCCTAATAAACCCTGTGTCAAAGTTACTCGACGTTATCGTTCCACAATCTCGCTGGAGCCTCCGTCATTCCAGCACGTCGATACCAATTCCTGTCCGTGCCCGGGCCCGTCCCTCCCGCTTTACCTATATCACTCTCGAGACAGTTCTTACCCGTGACTCCCTTTGACCTGTGGCGGATGGTCGTGGGGGTAGGCGACCGAAACTGCGTGTGGAACGACCTCCAGGGCAGCCGTCTGCAGGGTTTGGTCGATCGGTGTGCCATCCATCTCAACGGGGAGTCCAGTGTCGGCCGCAATGGTTGCTTGGTGACCACTCGCCGTGTGGACGGCTGGATGGTCAGGTAGCCGGCCAGCGCGCGCGAACCGAGTCAATTGTACTGCTCCCTTTAGCCCCGCTGGTTCGACCGCGACGACATGAAGCGTCTCATCGCCCACACGAGATGTCGGGAACAATTCGAAATTCTGTCCGCGATACCGCCCACCACCAACAGCGACAAGCCGCGCATCACCGTCGAAGACCGGGGCGTCATCAACAGCAACGGCGACCGAGACCGGATCCGCAAGCAATGTCGCCTGCGCGGTTGCACAGAGATACGCGATGGGCCCCGGGAGAAATCGAAGCCGGTCGGCACCGTCCAACGCGCTACGAAACAATCCGGCGGTAAACCCGAGGACAAAATACGTGGCATCAATCGCTGGCGTACTCGAAACCCGTCCAGCCTCCAGCGGATAGACTGCTGTCTCGTCCGCTACCCCGCGGGCAACCTCCCGCCAGTCGCTCGTGCCATACAGATGTCGATACACCGAATTCCCCCGGCCGGCGGGCACAATAAAAATCGGCGGCTGGTCGGTTTCATCCTCGAGGAGCGCAGCGACAACTTCCCGAATCGTCCCATCCCCACCGATAACCACCAGTACATCTGCCCATCCAGCCTGTTCACGCGCGGCTCTCGGCACATCCCCCGGCCCGGTTGTGATTTGGGCCTCAACCGATGCCGACGGAAAACACGCAACCAGATCACCGAATAACTGGGCCGCATCCCCGTCACCCGCCTGTGGATTCACGACCGCCCCAACGCGGTCCGGAATCACGCTATCTGCACCCCGGATGTGAGTGGTGCAAGCGATACCCGGTCGGTTTCATCCAAGTTGAATATCTCGTCCGTGCGTTCGCGTGCGACAGCCTCCCTGATTCCCGTCGCCTGGAGACCGCTACGGCACTTGTTCCGCGCGACAGCCCGGATTTCGGCGAGCGGTTTTCCAGCGAAGCCAGCCGGATGGGGGACTGACACGTCAAACGTCCGACCGTCAGTGGTTTCCACTTCCACTCGGGCGCCCATTCGCTTGTCAGCATCGGCCAAATCCTGTGGTAACGGCCGCTTTCGCGCAAACCGAGCGAGCGACGGCAACTGTCGAAGCGTTGTCGCAAGCCCAACCGACTTCGCCGCATACACCACCACCAACGGTCCAACTCGGCGGAGCATCGCCCCAACCGGGACCTCTGATTCAAGCGCCGCCATCGTGAACGACGAATCATGGTGGAGCGTGACCCGGTCGGCCAGCGACCAGATCTCCTCGTTGTTCGTGCGCTCACCCAACTGACGGGGTGTCAATTCTCCATCAATCAACGCTGCCGCGACGTTATACGGTACCGTAAAGGAGAGCGCGGCAACCGGACTCGCTGGGCCATCCACATACGGCTCTGCCAGCGACTCAACTTCTGTCGCGAATAAGGACCCGTACACGTCAACTCGCTCGATCGTGGTTCGCCCCCGGTCAAACCGGCCACGGATCTCGAGTGCCGCTTCTACCGGCGCGGTGACATACGCGCACCCGGGGACTGATTTCACCGTCACAGCCCTGGTATGCCATCGGTCGCCAAGCCCGCCGAGGAACTCCTCGAGCGGACGGTCCGCGAACGCATCAAGGAACCCGCCATCGGCTTCAATCATATCATCCCGGCCTCGTAACCCAGCCCGGGCGGCATCGACCGCATCGAGCCCACTCCGGATGGGAGCACTGCCACTCCAGACTTTCGCGTCAGACCCCAGGAACGGGGAGTGAAGCGGCCACGGTGGCTGCAATAACGCCATCCCAAGTGCGTCTGTGAGTGTAGCCGCGTCATCGTTTTCCACGACAGCCCGCCCGACAGCCGCCGCAGCCGCATGAATATAGGCGGTCTGTTGACCGCGGAACGGTCCAATAGCCGCCGCTGACGACAGGCGAGCTGCCACCTCATTTGCAGCAACATGACCCACGAGTGCCCGGTGTCCATCCATCTCTCCAGCCTCTGCACACGCGATCGGAACAAAGACGCTACTATGCCCAGTATGCCCGCCGAGAATCGTATCGTCAAAATCAAGCGCCATCGAGAGCGCAGCATTCCCCGCTGCTGCCTCCCGTGGTGGACACGATCCACCAGCGATGAACGTCGCCGTACCCCCCGTTGATTCAGCCACAATCGCATCAGCAATCTTCGCCCCGATCGGATGCGTCGTCGTCCACACCGCCGCACCAACAGTACTGACCCGCTGAATCCGGGCCGCACGACGAACCGATACTGGAATATCTGCGTACGACAGCGTCGTCGCCCACCGGCCAGCTCGTTCCAAAAACGGCTGTAATTCCTCGGTTTCACCACCGACAAACGGCACGCGATTCGAGAGAGACATTTATCCTCTCGACAACGCCCGTCGGTTTATCTGCTGGGGTACAGACTCCGCTACCCCGCCGTTCGTGTGGGGAAGCCATCTCAACCGACGGCTTCCCGGCAACCCCCCGTCCGCGAAGCCGGCAACCCGGACTGCAACATGGAGAGGGTGGAGTCGGTGGCTCTGGGGTCAAAGTGGGTCTGCGCGATCTTTAACTTCGAGCACAACTGTCGATGCGAGGATGTCGCCGATGCGTTGCTGGCGGTCGGTGAGATACATCACGATGAGTCCCAGGATATAGAACATTGGTAACACATCGATGGCTCGGAGTAGGGTGCGGATGAGTGCTTCACGGTAGCCGATCGGGTCGCCTGCTTCTGTGACAACGACGATATCCATCATCATTTTCCCGACCGTCTGTCCGTACTCTGCTTCGAAGTAAATGAAGTATGCGACGAACAGGATGGTCCCGATCCCGGTGAGGATGAGACCGAGGAGTTCAGAAACGAGGGCTATGAGGTTCGTGATGATGCCACCGATGAGGAAGAACGCAAAGAAATCAATGAGAAAAGCCGCAATTCGCTTGAGAAGGACATCGTCTTCTGTCCCCAGATTTGGCGCTGGCCTGCGGAAACTAACCATATAACCGCAATCACCCTGGGGTAGAATAAAGCTATACGGACACACCCGACATCACCCAGACGCCGAAAGCCCGACTCGGAGTACTGGCTCGGGATCCCACCCGCTGTCGGGCTGCCAGCGGGTTTAAGCGATATCGTCTCGAAACTCTCCGTCGTGGCTGACGACGATCCGTCAACATTCGCCATTCCCCACTCGCCCACCCGACGATATCCCCGGCGAGGTGGCGTCGAGTATGAGGGCGGAACTGTCTTCATCCTCACCCCATCAACTGATTTTTCCGACAACACCCTCGGTGCCGTCCTCAAAGATGTTCTTTCCGAGGACCCCTACCGGTATGGCGATTGGTTTGATCTCCCGATGCCACTATACCTCGTCCATGATGACGACACCAGGGATACATTCCGTGTCGCGATCCGTGATGGCCACATCGAATTCCATGTCCTCCCGAATACCGGATCACCCGGCCTCCGCGCACTCTATGACCGACTTGTCGCGGCAACCGAAACAACCTGGACTGTCGAACGCCACACCAATTAACCCCAACATGAGCCCGCACTCGACGTCTATTTCACGGTGTCACATCGCGATGGGATGAGGGAGACGAAGAAGGGGAAGCCAGTCTCGCGTACAGGCGACGGTACCAACGATTGGATAGAGACCTCTCGCGGTCACGACCCAACCCAGCCTGCGACAGTGTAACGGGGACAGCGGGCGTCGGACGGATGCTGTGTGATGTCCCGCGGCGTGGCATCCACAGTTGAACCCATAATCCACTTATCGTGCGGTTCCGTCTCCTGGGGTATGAGTGTCTCTCGCGTGGTGGAACTTGAGGGCCATATTATTGATTCAGGGATGATGGAGGCGGCGTTTGGCATCATCATGAATCACGGTGGCTCCTTCGATGTCGAGGAGTTCACCATTGGCCGTCAAAAAGACGAAGAATCGTATGCCCGTCTCGTGGTTCGTTCCGAGACTGAGGTTGACCTCCAACAGATCGTGCATGATCTCCACCAACACGGAGCAAACCCTGCAGATCCAGCGGATGCGACACTGGAACCGGCGCCTGCAGACCAGGTCGTGCCACATGATTTTTATTCGACAACCAACCATCCGACGCAAATCCGGTATAACGGTGAATGGATCGATGTCCAGGACATCGAGATGGACTGCGCGGTCGTGGTTGAGAAAACCCAATCAGGCGTGCAAGCGGCCACCCGAGTGCTCAACGCCGTCGAAGAGGAAGATTTAATCGTGACCGGTGACGCTGGCATTCGCGTGCAACCCCCGGAGCGGCCCCGCGGGCAATCCGGCGCATTCGGCTTCATGCAAGGTGGCGTGTCATCGGAGCGGCCATCTGAGTCAACGATCGAAAAGATTGCGGGCGCAATTTCTGAAACGAAAGCAGAAGGTGGCGAGATTCTAGTGGTTGCCGGCCCGGCTCTCATCCATTCCGGTGCTCGAGAAGACCTCGCTCGCCTCGTCGCCGGCGGCTACGTTGATTACCTCTCTATCGGGAACGGGTTTGCCGTCCACGATATCGAACGCGACCTTTATGGCACGTCGTTGGGCGTGAATACAGAGACGTTAGACCATGCCCGGCATGGCCACAAACACCACATCTATGCAATCAGTGAAATTATTCGAGCCGGCGGGATAGCGGCTGCAGTCGATGACGGCCTCCTCGAATCCGGCGTTATGTACGAGTGCGTCACGCACGATGTCGATTATGTGATGGCCGGTTCGATCCGTGATGATGGTCCGCTCCCCGGGACGATCACTGACGCAATCGAGGCCCAGGATGCCATTCGTGCCCAGGCTCATCAAGCCGACTTAGTCTTGATGTTGTCGACACTGTTGCATTCGGTCGCTGTCGGGAACTGTCTTCCGTCGACCACGCGTGTCGTTTGTGTCGATATTAATCCGGCGACCGTGACTCAATTGGTCGATCGTGGATCGGCGCAGGCCGTGGGGATGGTCACAGATATCGGGACGTTTGTCCCGATCCTCGCAGACAATCTCCTCGAACCTGATACCGACGACTCCACCGCGTGAATACAATGCTGAGTGTTATCTCCGCTTGGGCCGGCACGTGGTCGTCTAGCCGGACGCTGCCCCGTTTCCAGGTATCGAGTCAGGCCCGAATCGGGATATCTCTATCCCGGTGTCGGTGTCCGGTCGGCGGATTGGCGTTAGGCGCCGGGGACACCTTCACGGTATGCTTTCAACGCATCACGGGCCGCTTCGATTGCCTCTGTCGCCTCAGGGGACGCATCCGTTTGAATCTCGGCGAGGGTGCGGTCCATCCGGGCGAGATTCCCATGATCGATGGTTCGCCCGTCTTCCAGCGCGTTTTCTACCCGTTCGGCTAACCGATCGATGCGAGCGGTGGCGTCACCGCTGGTTCGCTCACTCGCGGTTCGGAGGGTGTCAAGCGCCGTGGAGAGGTCTGTCGAACTCATTGGTTCACGGGGATAGCGACGACGGGAACGTCTGCTGACAGGAGGACAGCCTGTGCGGTTGACCCGAAGACATATTTCCCCGTTCGTGTTCGCTGCCGGATACCGATAATGATTTCATCGACAGTATGTTCGGCGGCGAATTTTTTGATATCCGTTTCTGGATCATTCCCGCGGACGAGTTGATGCGTCTCGGTGTTGGGGAGTCCCTCGGCTAGTTCTGCCATTGCCGCTTCGCCATCGAGGATGTCCTGTTCTGATGTTTTCTCCCCACCGACCTGTGAATTCACCACGTAGACCGTGTCATCAGTTGTGACTCGATTCTTCAGGTACCGGCGGAGTCGCTTACTCGATGCTTCAGTCTCGGTCGCGGCGAGAAACGTCGTCATATACTGTAGCCTCACTGGGCTGCCTAATAAATCCGGTCACCCCGCCGAAGAAGCCCTCTCTCAGATGGTTACGCGATGATGGAGTGCGCGTGGGACACGCTGGTTGTAGGTGAATCGGGGCTCTCTTTAGGAATGCCGCGTAAGGTCGCTCACACTCACCCCTATGACACGTAACGGTAGTCCCTACGCACCTCACACCGATGCCGATCGGGAGGCGATGCTGTCCGCGATCGGGGTGGACAGCGAAGAGACGCT
>CAZSSY010000023.1:0-30644 GCA_964609565.1 uncultured Natronomonas sp. | reverse complement strand
ATGCCGATCGGGAGGCGATGCTGTCCGCGATCGGGGTGGACAGCGAAGAGACGCTTTTTGATATCCCGCCGGACGTCCGGTTCGATGGCGAATTCGGGATTCCGTCCCGGAGTGAGCAGGAGGTTAGAACGCGTATCGACCGGCTGTTCCGCGACACGGAGAACCTCGTTGAATTCCTCGGCCGCGGGCATTACGCTCATTATATCCCATCGATGGTTGACCATCTCTCTCAGCGCTCGGAATTTTTGACCAGTTATACCCAGTATCAACCTGAAATCGCGCAAGGTTTCCTCCAGGCGTTATTCGAGTACCAATCGATGATCGTCGAGTTAACCGGACTCGGCGTGGCGAACTGTTCGATGTATGATGCAGCCACGGCGCTCGGCGAAGCCGCCACACTGGCAACCAGACTTCGTGACACCACCGGGTCACATATTCTCATTCCGGCAACGATCGCAGAGGGCCGCCGGGGAACTCTCCAGAACTACGTCACGGGCCACGATATCGATATCTCTCCGTATCCGATGGATGATGGGAACATCGACACAGACGCACTCAGCGGTCTCATTGACTCCGATACCCTCATGGTCTATACGGAGAACCCGACGCTCCGCGGGACTATCGAAGAACACCTCAGTCAAGTCGGGGACCTCACGGCAGCCAACGACGCACTGTTCGTGTTAGGATCGGACCCCGTCGCGCTGGCACTCCTCGAAAAGCCCGCGAACGTCGGTGTCGACGTGGTCGTCGGGGACGCAGCCACCCTTGGGCTCCCGATGGCCTATGGGACCGGGCTCGGACTGTTCGCGTGTCGAGAAGACTTCTTGCGGCAGGTCCCGGGCCGTCTCGTTGGTGCCAGCACCGATTCGACCGATCGCCGCACGTATACCTTAACACTCCAGACACGCGAGCAACATATCCGTCGAGAACGGGCGACGTCGAATATCTGTACCAATCAAGCCTGGATTGCACTGCGGACCGCGATGCATATCGCGTGGCTTGGGCCAGACGGCCTCATCGACCTCGCCGACGACTGCGTGACGCGTGCTCAATCCCTTGCCGCTCGTCTTGATGAACTCAACGGGGTCCAGGCACCGGTTCATGACCGATATCATTTCCGGGAATTTGTCATCCGCACCGACCAGCCGGCCTCGGCCGTCAGTCGAGACCTTGAGGCATCCGGCTATGCCGTCCATGTCGTTGACGACCACGAGATACAGGTCTGTACGACAGAAACAAACGCGGATGCCACCGATGGATTTGTCCGCGCCTTCGAGGAGGCCGCCAGATGACGAGTCACGATCCAGCCATATTCGACCAAGCTCGCTGGCGGGACGACAGCGACACCTATGAACCGCTACTGGCGGACAAACACGCCGAAGAAGTCACAGTAGACAGTGAGCTACCGGCGGACCTCACCCGCGACAGCCTGGAATTACCCGCGCTCTCGGAACCGGAACTGGCACGGCATTACACCCGGCTCTCCGAGATGAACTACGGCGTTGAATCGGGGCCATTCCCGCTTGGCTCATGTACGATGAAATACAACCCGAAATTCACCGAAGATGTCGCAGCCTCGTCGAAAGCCGCCGTGCATCCGGCCCGATCCACCCGAAGTATCCAGGGCGTTCTTGCGTTACAATATCACCTCCAAGAGTATCTCGCGCGCATCGGAGGGATGGATGCCGTCACGCTCCAACCACCAGCCGGTGCAGCGGGTGAATTCACCGGTATCCTCATCGCGCAGGCCTATCACGCCGCGAATGACGAGGACCGAACCGAGGTCGTCATCCCGGATTCGGCGCACGGCACGAACTTCGCCAGTGCAGCACTGGCTGGCTTTGATGTCGTTACCCTCCCCTCTGCCGCCGATGGCTGCGTCGACGTCGACGCTCTTGAGGCTGCTCTCACCGATGACACTGCCGCGCTCATGCTTACGAATCCAAACACCCTCGGACTCTTCGAACGCGACATCCAAGAAATCGCTGACATCGTTCATGACGTCGGCGGCCTCCTCTACTATGACGGCGCGAACCTCAACGCCCTTCTGGGCCGGTGTCGCCCAGGCGACATGGGCTTCGATATCATGCATTACAATGTCCACAAGACCTTCGCGACACCCCATGGAGGTGGCGGCCCGGGCGCCGGGCCAGTTGGCGTCCGTGCCGAACTCACACCGTTCCTCCCAACCCCCCACGTCCGGGAGGCAGACGGCAGCTACGAACTCTACACCCCGACAGACTCCATCGGGAAAGTCCACGGCTTTCAGGGGAACTGGCTCGTATTGGTGAAAGCGTTCGCGTATATTGCCCGGCTGGGCGACGACGGCTTAGCCGACGCCAGCGCCAAAGCCGTTCTCAATGCAAACTACCTCGCCGAACAAATCGACTACGAGATCCCATTCGGTCCATTCCACCACGAATTCGTCGCGAGCGCTGGCGAGCAAGATGCCGCAGATGTCGCAAAACGCATGCTCGATTATGGGGTTCACCCACCCACCACGAAATGGCCGGAAATAGTTACTGAAGCCCTCATGACCGAACCAACCGAGGTTGAAAACCAACGTACCCTAGACCACCTCGCCGCGGCATTCAACGCTGCCCGCACCGATGACACCGAGACCCTCGAGACCGCCCCCAACCGCACGACCGCTGCCCGTATCGATCAAGTCACAGCAGCCCGAAATCCACAATTATCATGGCACGCACTCGAAGACTGACTCCACACTGAATCTCACCCTACTCAGGTACACCCATCCCACACCACATCTCGGCGGGTAAGAGCCCCACTCAGCGGGTGTATCCGCTGTATTGAGGACTCGAGGATGTCACTCACAGCGATGTATCGATTCCGTCGATTGTTACATAGCCGTATTCACAATTCGGACAATGCCATTTCCGTTTCGTCCCAAGTTGAAGTCGCGTCCGTGCAACTACGTAGAAATCTTGCGTACTCTCACAATCGGGACATTCCTCCGCAGCCGTCGCCATAACCAACGGTTAGTACGGATAGCAATTGAACTTTACCACCCACCAGTCCGTCGACCTGTCTTCCTGACGAATGCGGAGCCTGAGGTATGAATCCACCTGTTATCCACACCGCAATGCCCAAGGTGAATCCTCTCGTTTGTCAATTAGACTCATGAGTACGCCAGTTATTGTTGACGCTGTCCGGACGCCGTTCGGAAAGCGTGATGGATCTTTTCGAGACACGCACCCCCAAGATCTCGCGGCAGAACCACTCACCGCACTCCGAGAGCGGACCGGGTTCGATCCGGAATCCATCGAAGATGTCGTCTATGGGTGTGTCACCCCCGTCGACGAACAAGGCCTCAACGTCGGGCGGCTTGCCCCGATGGTGGCCGGCTGGGGCGATGGTATTCCCGGCGTGCAACTCAATCGCATGTGTGGCTCGGGCCAACAAGCAATTAACTTCGCTGCCGGCCAAATCGCTGCCGGATATCATGATGTAGTCATCGCGGGCGGCGTCGAACACATGACCCGTGTCCCAATGGGATCTGATGGCCAAAGTGTCACGGATACCTATTTTGAGTATTTCGATGAACTCACAACGCAGGGTGAAGGCGCTGAACGGATTGCTGACCAATACGGGTTTTCTCGCGAATATCTCGATGAATTAGCAGCGACCTCCCAACAACGATGGGGAGAGGCGGCCGACGCCGGCCAATATGACGACCAGGTCGTCCCGGTTGAAACGACGCTCGACGACGAGTCTGTTACCGTCGAAGAAGACGAACACCCCCGTCCCGGTACTACCGTCGAGAAACTCTCTCAACTCCCGCCATCATTCAGAAGCCCCGAAGACGGCTATCATCATGCCGGGAATTCATCCGGGATCGTCGATGGCGCTGGCGGATTGCTCCTGGCGAGCGAAGCCACGGCTGAGGCGAACGGGTGGGACCCCTTAGCCCGGATTGTCGATACTCACGTGGTGGGCGTCGATCCCGTGACGATGCTGACCGGCCCAATCCCGGCGACGAATGAAATCCTCGATCAAAACGATATGTCCATCGACGATATCGACCGATTTGAGGTCAATGAAGCCTTCGCCTCGGTTGTCGCCACGTGGCTTGAAGAAACCGGCGCTGACTGGGAGAAAACCAACGTCTGGGGCGGTGCGATCGCCCATGGTCATCCGCTTGGCGCAACCGGTGCAGCACTCGTCGGCAAACTCCCCTATCAACTCGAAGAATGCGACGGCCGGTACGGTCTCAGCACGATGTGTATCGGGTTCGGCCAGGGAATCGCCACGATCATCGAACGCCTCTAAACGCTGCAGCCAGCCTCCGTTCAGTTTCTACTGCTTTGTGTCGGCGGGCGGTGGTGCTATCGCATGGATTCTTGAGGGCTGCTCCCCCAGACTGTGGTATGCAGGCAACGCGGCGGCATGTCCTTGATGCAGTTGCCGATGGCCCGATTTCTGGCCCGCAACTGGCATCGCGGCTTGATATATCTCGGGCGGCAGTCTGGAAGCATGTCGAAGCGCTCCGTGATGATGGATTCGACATCAAGGGGACGGCTGACGGATATCTTCTCACCGGTGTCCCCGAGTTTGGCGGGCCAGCCGTTGAATTCGGATTGACGGCGCCGTTCGATATCGAGTATCACGACAACATCGATAGCACGAATGACCGGGCGCGTACCCTTGCCACGTCCGGGGCGAGTGAGGTGGTGGTGCTGGCCGACCACCAGACCGGTGGCCGTGGCCGGTTGGACCGGGCGTGGGCGTCCCCATCTGGCGGTGTCTGGATGAGTATCGTGTGCCGGCCGGATATCCCGCCTGCACACGCCCCCATCACCACACTTGCGGCAGCTGTCGCGACAACAGAGGCGGTGCAGAACAGAGGCGTTGACGCGGGGATTAAGTGGCCGAATGATGTATTAGCCGGGCCAGCGGAACGCAAGCTTGCTGGGATTCTCACTGAAATGGAAGGGGAGGCCGATCGGGTGTCCTGGATCGTGGTTGGCATCGGATTGAATGCGAATATTGCTGCGGACCGCCTGCCAGAGCAAGCGACATCTCTCCGGCTTGAGGTCGGCGATATCGATCGGGCCGACCTAACGAGAGACATCCTTGAGCGGTTTGACCGCTTCCGTCGGACACCGGGGGACGTGCTAGGTCGGTGGGAGGAGTTATCGTGGACATTGGGGCGGGCGGTCCGCGTGTCGACGCCGACGGGAGAGATTGAAGGTGAGGCGGTCGACGTGGAGTTTCCGGGCACGCTTGTCATCCAGACCGACGACGGTACGGTGGGGGTCTCTGCCGGTGATTGTGACCATCTTCGTCCACTCTAGTTATTCAAGCGCTTCCGAAATCGACGGGTCGGGTCTGGCAGGCTGCGTTTCACTCTCTTCTGGCGGTGACTCTTGGTGGTCGGTGACACGGACGGTCATCACGGGAATGTTGGCCGTGCGGATGACTCGTTCGGCGACACTCCCGAGGAGCAGGCGGTTCAGGCCGCCACGACCATGGGTGCCCATGACAATGAGGTCGCAATCCTCTTCGGTGGCGTAGTCGATGATCTCTTGACTCGGTGGACCGTCTCGGATTGCGGTGACGACGTCGGTGGTCGATACGAGCTGTTCGGCAGCTCGAAGTGCGGTTTCGCCTTCGTCTCGGAGGAGACTCGTCACACTTTCCCAGGAGGTCTCCATGGGGAGGTTGGCGAAGCTCGCGGTATTGACAACGTAGAGAAAGTGAAGGGTGGTGTGCGTGTCAGCGAGGTATGCGGCATGCTGGATAACGCGTGTCATGCCGGCCGAGCCGTCAGTCGGCACCAGGATACGATTGTACATTGTCACCACACCACATATGATGATGTGTGCCCAGCACAAACACTTTTCGACTGTTCGTCTCCCTCTCACGCAGTGACCATCCATCCAGTAACCCCCCTCGAAACTACACGACAGAAGGCCACCAGTCACACGAGGTGGCGATATATCACCGGATCAGGACATTTTTCACATCTGAGACGTCAGCCCGACGCACTACAGCACGAACTGGATCGTGGGTGCCACACAGATTATCTGAATCACCATCGAGAATTAGTATTCGTGCCTCCCGGCCCGTTTCAATCACTCCGCAATTCAAGCCAGCAATATCTGCTCCCGCGGCGGTCGCCATCCGTAAGACCTCCGGTGCAGTGACATCGAACAGTTTTGCGGTCATCTCCATCTCCCGAAACATCGATGGACTATTCAACATGATATTATCCGTCCCCAACGCCACCGTTGTCCGCTCGACGAGATCCGCCACCGGTGGCAACCCGACATCAGTCACGAGGTTCGACCGCGGACACACTACTACTGGTGTATCACTATCCCCGACTCGCTCGAGGTGAATTGTTTCCGCATGCACCATATGCACTAAGAAATCGGGGTCAAGATCCAACGCCATATTGATATCGTGGGGGTCGCGCTCACCAGCATGAATACCGAATGGCTTGCCAGCTTCGGCAGCAGCCGCCCGTTCGGCGGAGAAATCCGCATCACGCGTTCCACTCGCACCGAACCCATCCGCAATGTCGAGGACCTCCATCTCCTTCCGGCCAAACACCACCGGTTCAACATCCAGATTCCCGGCCGCTTCCAGTAACGCTTCAACTCCCGGTACGCCGCCTTCACGGAATTCGAGGAACGCCGTCGTCCCCGCCGTCTCCATAAACTGTAACGTACGCCGCATCGAGGTAACAAGCGTCTCTCGGGTGGCGTCAGCCAACAATTGGTGTTTGAGGCCGTCTGGCGGCGCAACCAATTCATCAAGCGACAGCTCCCGGCCGGCATCTTTTGCGATCGAATCCCCAATATGCGTATGTCCATTGATAAACGCTGGACAGATAATATCCGTCGACGCCGTCTTCCCCGGTTCAATCGACGCAATTTCTCCATCGTCGATAATAACACGGCCTTCGATGGCCTCGAACTCCCGGCCTCTCAGAATCGTCCCAGCAAGGTCCATGTTCCTATCGATGCCACCCCACAGACCCCACTCCGGTCACCACAACTGGCCCCGATACCCGTACCCGAATCCCATGCACCACCGCGTTGTGTAGAGCGTGATTTTCGGCCATCAATTGGTCAATGACACCAACCCACTTGACAATGCCGCCGCCTCACTTTGCCGATGCAGCTACCCCTCTCTGTGAATACCCCTCATCAGTTGTCGATGGAGAGTTTGGTCTGTCGCGATATCACCGGTTTCACCGGCTGTCAGCTGCCCCCCTCTGAATAGGAGTGTTTCATCCTGGGATGATGCCTGCATCTGCTGGCCGATGGCTTATGCAACTCACTGTGGTCGATTCTGATATGGCGCAACTCGGCTATGCCGCACTTAGCGAAGAGCATCCTCCGGATGAGATGGTCGAGTACGTTACCGAAGCGGAACGCCGCGGGGTTGCGTATGCGATGGTGTCAGATCATTACCACCCGTGGACAACTGAACAAGGGGAAAGCCCGTTCATCTGGAGTGTTCTTGGCGCGATAGGCCAACAGACATCCGAGATTCCCGTCGGGACTGCGGTCACTGCGCCAATCATCCGGATTCACCCCGCGATTGTCGCTCAAGCAGCCGCAACCGTGGCATGCCAGTTACCTGATCGATTCGTCTTAGGGGTTGGAACGGGCGAAAACCTCAACGAACACATCATCGGGGAGCGATGGCCACCACATGATGTCCGGTTGGATATGCTTGAGGAAGCCATCGAGATTATCCGGTTGCTGTGGGAAGGCGGGACAAAAACCTATCGGGGAGATCATTACACCGTCGAAAACGCACGAGTATTCACCCTTCCCGATGACCCCCCGCTGATTGCGGTCGCCGCCAGCGGTGAACGCACCGCTGCAGCAGCCGGGCACTATGGCGACCGCCTCATCACGACGGCGCCGGATCCAGATGTCATCGAACGGTTCGCTCGGGGCAACGTCATCGATGAAGTGACCGCTTACGGACAGACACACGTCTGTTACGCCGAGGATGACGATGAGGCCCTTGAGACTGCTCTTGAAACCTGGCCGAATGCGGCTATGTCGGGCGAACTCGGGCAGGACCTCCCTACGCCGGCTCATTTCGAACAAGCCGGTGAATTAGTCGAAAAAGAGGATATCGCTGAAAGTGTTGTCTGTGGCTCAGACGCCGATGAATTCATCGACACTATCGAGGAGTTCGTCAACAACGGATTTGAATACGTTCATCTGCACAATATCGGGCCACACCAAGAGGACTTCCTCGAATTCTATACAGAAGAGGTCACGCCATCCTTTTGAGGCCACCGCAATTGCAGTCGGTGAGTTGCTCTAGTTGTTCCAACATTCGGGTAACCACGTCAAGGTTCTCAAAGGACTTCGACATCGTGTCGTGGAGTCGTCGAGCCAGGCGGGTGTGGACTCGGGTCAATATTCGTCTAATGTGGTGTTAATCCGGTTTCGGATATCGACGACAAGCGCATCTAATTCCAAGCCGAGGACGTCCTCCGTGGCGCGGCCAACGCGATCCGTCACCGATTCTGGCGCATACACCCCAAGGCGCCATTGCTCCCGGTGAGACCGGCGGAGTGCGTTGACCATCGTTGATTGCGAGCTGAGTTCTCTGACTTCGCCGTTCACTACGACTTGGCTGCTCGACTCACGCATCGCTGGTCGCGATGGAACATCGATAATCACTGTCTCGGCATCCACGTTCGCTCGCTCGGCGACACCGCGTTCGAACTCCCTGATCGTGTCGTGGCCAGCCGCAAGCAACTCATCAGATGCATCTGGTAACTCCGCCCACACGGCGCGCTTATACAACTGTCTGGTATCGAGCCGTCGCGCTATCTCGGCTGTTGTTTCATGGTCACGGAGCGCTACTGTGAGGTCCCGGTCGTCCATCCGTCGCAACGCCGTCGGGGAGACGGCGCCATTCTCGATGAGGCGTTCGGTCCCCCGCCGGAGCATCGCTTTTGAGATTCGGGCTACGTGATGGTTGTAGACGACGGGATTCATGAGTGCACGCGCCAATAGCAGCGATTCTGCAGTTTGCACATTTCCTTCCGCCAGCACCAAATCACCATCCACAAACCGGAGTTCCTGGATTAGCCGGCCATGATCGATTGTCCCGTACGGTACGCCGGTATGGTGGGCATCACGGACCAGATAATCCATCCGGTCGACATCAAGCTCACCGGAGATGAGTTGGCCGAGCTCACCGTCGCCGGCGACCAAATCGGCGACCCGACGTGGATCAATGTCATGTAAGGAGAGGACTCGCGCAACCTCGCCCGTCTCCAGGAGGTCTCCGACCTCATCGTGCATCTTGCCCGTGTGTCGGGCAACAACCGGCTCAATATTATGACTGAATGGACAATGCCCGACATCATGGAGTATGGCGGCCGCCTGGAGCCGCTTGGCGTGCTGGCCTTCAATCCCGAGTTGTTCGACTGCTCGTGAGGCCAAGTGATACACCCCCAGGGAATGTTCGAATCGGGAATGATTGGCACTCGGATACACCAGTTCAGCGGTCCCGAGCTGCTTGATTCGACGGAGCCGCTGGACAGCCGGCGTATCGAGGAGCGCTTCCGCCATACCCTCGACCGAAATATGGTCATGGACACTATCCTTAATCGTAATCATTGTCTCGCCGTTGGTCCCCATCGAATAAAAACCGTGGTCCGCCACTCCCACGGAGGCGGAGACACCGCCACACCGACTAGTGAACCGGCGCGACGGGGGGAGGGCGATAGCTGCATTTGATTTGCCCGCACTGTTCGGACAGACAGCCCACTACTCCCGCGTGAGGCGTGCGTGCCCGATAGCGGCAGCCGCAGGATGGGCGTCGGGATGGTTCGCCCGGTTGGAGAACGGTCAAATACAAATCCGTTGGGTGGGAAGCGGACGTATGGTTACGTTCCTCGGTGGCGGGACGGGGACGCCAAAACTCCTCTACGGCGCCGACCGTGTGTTCCCGCCAGCGGATACACCGGTCGTGTGTAACACGGGCGACGATGTCGAACTCGGTGGCGTGCTCGTGTGCCCCGACATTGACACGATGATGTTTGCTGACGCTGATCTGCTTGACCGCGACACGTGGTGGGGGATTGAGCATGATACAACGGCAACGCACGCGGAACTCTATGATATCGCGGCGACTGCTGATCTGGCAGATGCGCCCCGGTATCTCTCTGCGGCTGCCCAGACGGCCGGCCGCAGGATAGCGGAGTGGCGTCGATTTTCGGGTGTTGCCGAATTCATGGAGTTAGGGGATCGAGACCGCGCAATCCACATCACCCGGACGGGGTTACTCGATGAGGACTATACCCTTACTGAGGCAACTGCGGTGTTAGCAGACGCGGTCGGCGTAGACCGTCCGGTTCTCCCAATGAGTGACGACCCGATTGCAACAATCATCCATACTGCCGAGGGCCCGATGCATTTCCAGGAGTTTTGGGTCTACCGACGTGCTGCGCCGTCTGTCGACCATGTCGAATTCCGCGGGGCAGACACTGCCGATCCGACGACGGCCGTCCGGGAAGCACTCGATTCACCGGTCGTGATTGGACCGTCAAACCCCATCACGAGTATCGGTCCGATGGTTGCGATCGATGCCATTCGAGCCGCCCTTGAGACTACCCCTGTGGTGGCTGTTTCCCCGTTCATTGAAGATCAGGTGTTCTCTGGGCCGGCGGGCAAGTTGATGGAAGCTGAGGGCTATTCAGCATCGACGAAAGGTGTCGCTGAAGCGTATCCGTTCGTCGATCTCTTCATCGTGGATTCAGCCGATTCGACTGACCTTGACCGGCCAGTTGTTCGAACGAACACGGAGCTGGGTCAGCCAGCGGACGGCCGGCGGGTCTGCCAGGCGATACAGGCGGCCTTTGACACCATCGGGGTGGGGGTGGCCTGATGTTTGAGCCACGGGTTGCCGTTGCGTCGTTATCGGGCCAGTCAGATGCGAGCTGGGCCCGCCACGCTGCCCCCTATGTGGGGTGTGCCTTTCTTGGGGGGATCGCAATCGATCGTCGAACGCGGCAAGCTGCCCGCGAGATGGTCGCTCGCGACCGCTGTGAATTCTTACCGCCAGACCCGATTGCATTCATTGACCGGCAGCTCACCAGCCTCGACCCGATTGCGATACGGCCGGCCGTCAACATTCGGAGCGTCACGACGCAGTCCGTACAAGCCATAGCGGGGGTTTGTACCGCCCATGGCGCGATCATTGAAATTAATGCCCATTGCCGGCAAGAGGAGATGTGTCAAGTCGGTGCGGGTGAGGCGCTCCTCCATGACCACGACCGTCTCACCGACTATGTCCGCACGGCAGAAGAGACAGGCGCGACCGTGAGCGTCAAAGTCCGGGCAGAACTCCCTGGCGTTGATCTCCCGACACTGGCCCGGCGGCTGGCTGACGCCGGAGCGGACATCATACATGTCGACGCAATGGATAGTGAGCCAGTCGTCGGCCAGATTGCAGCGGCCACACCCGACCTCTTCCTCCTGGCAAACAACGGTGTACGCGATGCAGCAACTGCCCACGAATACTTCCAGTACGGGGCTGACGCTGTCTCCATTGGCCGGCCATCGGATGACCCCGACACCCTCCGTCGAGTCCACCAGGCTGTCACGGAGTGGGATCGGATAGATGCTGTCGACACGCCAATGGAGGGCCACCCCGATGCGTGACTGTCCCGCGAACGCCCAGCTCGCGCTCCTGTTAGAAGTAACTGGAACGCCAAAACCCGGAAATGTCGACCGACACCGCGACTATGACACACTCCGATTCGAACATTTCATGGCCGGGGCCGTCGGCGCCCGACCGGGATTTGAGGCCGCCGCTGCCGGGACCCCCATCGGGACAGCGTTCGCACAAAGCATCGAAGGCATGAGCCACCAGTCCGGCGGGAACACCCAATTCGGCGCGTTACTGGCCATCATGCCCCTGGTCCAGACCGCCGCGACGACGGACCTCACCCCGAACGCGGCAACGATGGTCGTCGAGGAGACAACCATCGAAGATGCGTGTGCGTTCTATCGCGCCTTCGACCACGTCGACGTCGCGGTCCCGCCGCCACCACCCGGTCTTGAAGACCTCGATGTCCGACGCGGGAGCGACGCCACCAGCGCCATCACAAACCGCGGTATCTCGTTATACCAGGTGATGGACCACGCCGCTTCGCATGACGGGATCGCCGCCGAATGGACAACCGGATTCCAACGGAGTTTCGAGGCAGCCGAGTGGTTGCTCACGGATGACGGCCCCATCTATCAACGAACGTCCCGGACGTTCCTCCGCCTCCTCGCAGACCAGCCTGACACCTTCATTATCACCCGAAACGGGCAACAGCCGGCCGAAGAAGTCACGGAACGTGCAGCCGCTGTCCTCGAGGGCACCGAAGCAGGTGAGGTCCTCGCAGATGAACTCGTCGCCCGAGACATCAATCCAGGGACGACCGCCGACATCACCGCCGCCGCCCTCTTTATCGCCCTCGAACGCGGATTGGAGGTGTGACATGACCGAGACCACTGCCGACTGGCCGGTTTCCCTGACCGGAGTGACCGAAACAATTGTCACCACCCGCGGCCCGTCAGATCGGTGGAATGTTGCAGCACTCGGGCTATTTGCGGGCAATCCCGTCACCGCTCGGACATGGGGGAAGACCCGGACCCGCCAGAATTTCCAGGCTCGTGGCACTGGTTACATCCAGTTTACCACCGATCCGGTGGATTTCGTCGATGCCGCCTGTTCAATCCGAGAAGCCGCCGATCCAATTCTCGAGAGTGCGGCTGCATGGACGCGCGTCACGGTTGAGGCAATCGATGACGGGACCACGGAGGATACCACCTGGGTCGAATGGGCAGTATATCCCACAGATTCTACGATCCGAAAGCGATCAATCCCCACGACGAATCGTGGCTATTATGCCGTCATTGAGGCGACCATCGCTGTTTCTCGACTCGATGTAGCCGCCTATGATGAGGAAACGCTTCATGATCGCCTCGAGTATTATACATCGGTCGTCGCTCGCTGTGGCGGGCCGCGTGAACAAACGGCCATCGATCGGTTACGAACACATACGGATCTCTCCTTCTAGCCCCCGGGATGGGGGTGTCGTGCATCCAGTTGGTGTCAGCGGGTGATTCGAATCCTTTTTGAGCGGGACTCCAGTAGTAAGGGCTACGAATGGCGATTAAGCCTGCATATGTGAAGAAAACAGCGAAACTCCTCATGGATCGATACCCGTCCGCCTTCGGCGACGATTTTGAGCATAACAAAGACCTCGTCGAGGAATTGACGAACATCGAATCAAAAAGCGTTCGCAACCGGATCGCCGGATACGTTACCCGGAAACAGCGCACGCCACCCACCGCATAACCCTCTCACTGCTGTCCATCCTCTCTTTTGCATCGTGTGTCTGGGGTGGTGTCGCGAGGATGCGTGGTTGTTCCTGCGGCTTTCACAACCGTTTTTGTGTGGCTTTCCGTACGATAGTCAATGACTCTCCGTGTAGGCGTCCTCGGTGCAACCGGCGCAGTCGGTCAGCGACTCGTCGAGCTACTGGCACCTCACCCTGAATTTGAACTGGCAGCACTCACTGCCTCTACCCAAAGTGCCGGCCGTCCCTATCACGATGCGGCGAAGTGGCGGGTTTCCACGCCAATCCCGGATCGTGTGGCCGATATGACTGTCCAGGAAACCACGCCTGATGCGGTAGGCGACGACATTGCCCTCCTGTTTTCATCGCTTCCATCGAGCGTCGGGGCGGCTGTCGAACCAGAGTTTGTCGAATCGGGGTATGTCGTGTCATCAAACTCCTCGAATGGCCGGATGGATGCGGATATTCCACTCACAATACCAGAAGTAAACCCCGATCACCTCGGCCTCATTGAAGTCCAACGTGACGCGCGAGGATGGGATGGCGCCCTCATTAAAAACCCGAATTGTTCGACGATCACGATGGTCCCGACGTTAGCTGCACTCACTGCCTACGGCCTCGAACACGTCCATGTGGCAACACTCCAGGCCGTATCGGGCGCAGGGTATTCCGGCGTGACGTCGATGGAGATCATCGATAACGCTCTCCCCCATATCAGTGGTGAGGCAGCCAAGATGGAAACCGAGACGAAGAAGCTTCTCGGCTCCTTCGATGGCGCGACTGTCGCACTCCACGAGACGGATGTGTCCGCCTCGTGCAACCGTATCCCGACGCTCGATGGGCATCTCGAGAATGTCTGGGCAGACCTCCGCGAAACCCCGACAGTCGATGACATCATAGCGTCAATGCGCGAATATCCGAGTGTGGATCTGCACTCCTCGCCACGCCAACTCATCCACGTTTTCGACGATCCTGATCGGCCCCAACCACGATTGGACCGAGACTGCGGTGACGGGATGGCCATCGCGGCCGGCGGCATCGAACCCACAACGACCGGCGTCCAGTTCAATTGTCTTGCACACAACACCATCCGGGGGGCAGCCGGCGCAAGCATCCTCAACGGCGAATTGCTACTCGACCAGGGCTACCTCTAGGTTCCACATCATCGATACATATCCATCGGTTTGCATAACCCTGTTTGGCGCCTGAATTAGACAAAAAGCAGGAGAAACCCCACGGCTTTAGACAAAAAGCAGGAGAAACCTCACGGCTTTAGCCGTGGGATGAATCCGTAAGCTCCGTTCCACAAACCACCGGACGTAGCCATACTGACTCCTCAACACTCATAAACCATCAGTACCACATCTAATCTATGGAAGTGCGTCGGACTGTCCCCGTCACACTTGACGTGGATAGTGACGACGACGCACTTCTCCGCGACACCGTAGACGAATTTCTGTTCGCGGCACAGTACGTGGTTGACTACGCTTTCCAAGGCGAATACGTCACAACAAGTAAAGGACAACTGCAAGACGAAACCTACGACGACGTGTGCGAACAGACCCCTCTGAATACGGGGTTGGTTCAGAACGCCCGGAACAAAGCCGCTGAAGCCTGCAAGAGTGTGGTTGAACGCTGGAAAAACGGCAAGAAAGCCTCGAAACCTCGGATGATTTCGCCGCACGTCGTCTACGACCACCGTACCGCCACGTTCTACGACGACTATGTATCTCTCGCCACCACGGACGGTCGCATCGAAGCCGACTACGTGCTCCCCGACAGAGATAGCGACACGCCCCATACAGACTACTTGTTCTCTGACGAATACGAGACGACTGGGGCAGAGCTACACAGAAAGCATGGCGAGTGGCAACTTCATATCCACTGCAAGCGGGAGATGGAGTTTGACACGCCGGAACAGGCAACGACCACGCACGGAACGGTGCTTGGCGTTGACCTCGGCGTGAACAACCTCGCCGTCACCTCAACGGGAATGCTCTGGACTGGTGACGAGTTCGACCACTGGCGGCGCGAATACGAGAAGCGACGTGGCGACCTACAAGAGTGTGGAACACGGTGGGCACACGAGAATATACAGTCAGTCGGACGCAAAGAGGAAGGTCGCTTCAAAATGACGCTCCATCGAATAGCGAACGAACTTGTCGCAGATGCCCGTAACCACGACTGTTCGGTGATTGCGTTCGAGGACTTGACGAACATCCGTGAGCGCACTGACGCGTCGTGGGGTCACACGTGGGCGTTCAATCGCCTGTACGAGTACGTCGAATACAAAGCCGCAGAGTACGGTATCACGGTGGGACAGGTGGACCCGGAAAACACATCGCGTCGGTGTTCGACGTGTGGGTTCACGCACCCGGACAACCGAGAGGGCGAAGCCTTTGACTGTCAAAAATGCGGTTACGAGAACCACGCCGATTACAACGCTGCCAAGAACATCGGTCTGCGGTATCTTCGTCGCAACCAAACTGGGGGCGACGGAGGCGTACCCTTGGGCGTGCGCTTGAACAGCGGGACGTTGAACGTGAACGGTGAGTATGAATCACCTGCCGAGGTTTCGGCCAGAACGGGAGTCCACGCTGAATCCCACCCGTTTACGGGTGGGTAGCTCAAGGATTTCTTCTGTATTGGGTGTACAATACTTGTATAGGTCTATGGGAAATGGAGGTGATCTCGCGGGGAGGAACCGTGTCTTCAGGACAGGCCGGAGCCGGGTTTCAGCGTTTGAAGTTACCGCTTCGACCTGTCGCTGCATCACGTGGATTGCCCGTGTCGGTTCACGGCTGTGCAGGCACGACGAACACGGGCGCATCAACCCTGTTCAACACTGTGCGCGTCGTCGACCCGGTCGTGTTTCGCCCGGTGGCCCTGGCCGGCCCCATAATGATTTCATCAATCTCTCGATCCCGGGTGAACGAGACGATTTCTCGGGCTGGAACACCGGACCGTCGAATTGTTCTCACTTCGGCAATCGCTGATAATTCAACTTGCGCTACGTCAAGCGCTGCCGCCCGATCATTGTTCTCGTTCGGGACATCGACGGTGAGCACATAGACCTCATCGTCTGGCGTCAGCTTCTGGGTGAGATACTCGCAGGCGGAACCCGTTGTCGCCGCCGATGCAGTCGCCACGAGATATCTCGTCATCACACTTGGGTTCACTTGGTCACTGTTAGTCGTTTTCGGTGGTTTCACCTACGCTAACCTGGTTGCGGAGCGGTTGATCTGTATTGAAGCGTTCGATGTTCTCGGCGACGATGTCGGCAAGTCGCGTATAGTATTTCGGTGTCGATCCGGCACTATGCGGGGTGATAACGACATTTGAGAACGTCCACAGCGGATGGTCGTCGGGCAGCGGCTCCGGATCTGTTACATCAAGCGCGGCACCTCCAATCCGGCCACGGTGCAGCGCCGAGAGGAGAGCGTCCGTCTCCACCACCGGGCCCCGGGCAACATTCACAATGACAGCGTCCGGTGGAAGTGTAGCCAGTTCTGCCTGACCGATTAAGCCCTCCGTCGCTGGAGTCAATGGACAACACAACACGAGGTAATCGGTTCGAGCAAGTACATCATGCAGCGCGTCCGGCCCGACGACCTCATCCGTCGGCCCGCCTGTCGATGGATGCTTCCGCACCCCTAGCGTGGTAACGTTGAATGGTGCTAACCGGTCGGCTATCGCCGATCCAATCGCGCCGAGGCCAACGATAGTCACCGTCGAGCCGGCGAGTTCGCTGGGCGCGGTTGGTTCCCACCCTGTTTTCGCCGCGGCAAGATGCAAATTTCGAGCAAACGTCAACAGCAATCCAACCGCATGTTCAGACGCGTTCGGTGCATGAACGCCGGCGGCATTCGTCACCGCGATGCCAGCGTCCTGCAACGCGGCCAACGGAAGATGACTTGTCCCCGCATAGACGCACGCAAACCACCGGAGATTATCGGCCTGCTCCAGGAGCGCTTCATCTATCTGGACACCGGTCGCGATATCAGCACTCTCGATGTAGTCACGTTCTTCACTCGGCGTTCGAGCATGCCGAACATGATGGTCATCGAGCTTTGCATCCAACGCCGCCGCATATTCACGTGATTCACGTCGATGCACACCCTCCCGAAGCACAAGCAATTCCATAGCACACACATCGACGCCACCCCACATCAATCTCCAGTGTTCAACCCCACACCCACCCCCTCTACCACTCGCTGCACAGCCCCGTCCCCGCGGCAATGGAATACACGCCGCCAATGGCTTCATGCACGCGGTGTCGAACACCGAGTCACCCGGGGACGCGACGGCACGGCGGACCCCATTTCCTGGCAAGTCCCAGTTAGGTGTCGTCGGTGAAGCGACGTTCGATGCTCGCAGCGTGAGCCGTGAAGCCTTCATTCTCCGCCAGCGTCGTCACCGTCTCCCGGAGCGATGCAAGCCCCGCTCGATCGAGCCGTTGGACCGTTGACGACCGCAGAAAGTGCTCGACTGATAGCCCGCCAGCGACTTTCGCGCGGCCGCCCGTCGGGAGGATATGATTTGGTCCGGCCGCATAATCGCCAGCTGCAACCGGTGAATATTCCCCCAGAAATACACTCCCCGCGGAATCGATCCGGTCAAGGATCTCGTCGCTCTCGGTGGCGACGATCGAGAGATGTTCAGCCGCATATTCTTCGGCAAACAGCACAGCCTCGGACATCGACCGTGCAACAAAAACCCCAGATGCCTCATTCTCGAACGCAGACAGAATCACATCACTCCGTGGGAGTTTCTCGGCCTGCTCTATACATGCCGCTGCGATCGAGTCTGCTATCGCTTCGACGTCGGTCACGCACACGACAGCGGCGTTCGGATCGTGTTCCGCTTGGGCCACCATATCTGCCGCGATCCACTCAGGATTGGCCGAGTTGTCACAGATTACGAGTAGTTCCGAGGGACCGGCCAAGAAATCAATGTCAACATCCCCGTGGACGACAGCCTTCGCAGCGGTCACCCACTTGTTCCCCGGCCCAACCACTTTCTGCACCGGCGAAACGGTCTCCGTACCATACGCCAGTGCCGCAATCGACTGCGCACCTCCGATCTGATAGACGGTGTCAGCGCCTGCGATATGAATTGCAGCTAACGTCGCAGAATTCAATGTCTCGGCAGGCGGGGTCGCGACCGCCACATGGTCGACACCCGCGATCGTGGCTGGAATAATCCCCATCAATGCACTCGATGGATACGCCGCTGTCCCACCAGGCGTATAGACCCCAACCCGTTCGAGCGGGCGGTACCGGCGACCAAGTTCACGACCCTCAAACTCATCGCGCCAATCGGCCGGCAGCTGGCGTTCATGGAAGCGCCGGATATTCGCGGCTGCTGTCTCAATGGCATCCTGAACCTCATCGTCCACAGTTTCGACAGCCCGTTCGGCCTCCCCGGTGACTTCTATCGGACCCACATCAACCTCGTCAAATTCACTCGCAAACGATCGCAGTGCCGCATCACCCTCCTCACGCACCTGGTCGATGATTGCCTCTACTGACTCTCGGACCTCTGCAATACCAGCATCCCGGGTAAAGAGCCCAGTTCGTTCACCTGATGAGAGATCCTCTACAGCTCGTACGTCCATACGGCATCGCAACGCCCTCGTTGGGGAAAGCGGTTTCCCTCTCTGTGGCAGTCTCAAGGGATATCCTCTTTTGGAGCGGACTGCTACTCCAGACGATATCGCTGGCTTGCGATGAGAAGTTCTGTCTCAAGGGATATCCTCTTTTGGAGCGGACTGCTACGTCCCGGTGAGCAATGGCTGCCCAACACGAGGTTCGGGTCTGGCTGGCCGAACGCACCTACGGTGACGACGAACAAAACCTGATCATCCTGACCTACGCCACGCTCGACGGACAACAATACCTGCGGAAAGAACGTGCATTGACGAGCTTCACCGGGCCCGCTCGCGAAACAGCCGCTGCACTGGATGTCGACCCTGAATCCTTGAGTCACACTCCGCCCGAGGAACAATCCTATCTGGCAACGGCAGCCACACAAACCGCCGACGACTACGCGCCCGACGACACCGTTTAAACTCCACATCGCTCACCTAGTGGGGGTCGGCGTGGACGCCCGTTCCAGCTTGCTCCGCACCAGCCGCAACGCCTTCCTTCACGGTCACCGGCTCGTTAAGACGCGGTACATGCGTGCGATTCCGACGAAAAGGTCTAACCTTACCCATCTCAAAGAGAGGGATAATGCTGAGTGCCGTCATGGAGGATTACATCAAGGCGATCTACGCCATTCAAAACGAGACTGACGAACGTGTCGGTACATCTGTCCTTGCTGACTATATGGATGTAACCTCCCCAACGGTTTCGAGCATGCTGACGAAACTCGAAGACCGTGGCCTCATCGACCGCGAAGAATACCGTGGCGTCAAGTTGACGGACGATGGCGAAGTCATAGCCCTCGAAATTCTGCGCCACCATCGTCTCCTTGAGGCCTTCTTGACAGAACAACTCGATTACAACTGGGCGGATGTCCACGACGAAGCCGACCGCCTCGAGCATCACGTATCTGATGAACTGACCGAACGGATCGCTGAAATACTCGGCAATCCCGGCGTCGATCCACACGGCGACCCCATTCCTGATGCAGACTTACAACTCCCGGAATCGAATGCCACAACGCGGCTATCGACCGCGGACGAAGGTGACCGTGTCGTAGTCCAGCGAATCCGGCATCAAGGCGATGAGGAACTCCGGTATTTAGCAGACGCCGGCATCGAACCCGGCGTCGAGCTTGAAGTCCTCGAAATCGCGCCATTTGGGCTCGTCACGGTACACACCCCAGTCGGTGACCAGAGTCTCCCTGAAGACATCGCTCATCTTATCGAGACAGCGCCCGCGACCGAAGCTGAGGCCTGACGAGCCACCAGACGACCAAGACGCCCACAATCACACACCCGCCAAGGAAAAACGCAACCACAGGGTCGAGCGTCGTCACCGTCGTGACTACTCCCTCAGATTCAGCCGCATCTGTCGCGTGCATTGTTCCGGGCTGGGCTGTCGGGTCAGGCGTCATCCATTCGAGAACGAACCGGAACAACACCGTCGAGAGGGCAAGCACCACGGCGAGGCCGAAGAGCCGTTGGAGGGCATCGCGGAGCCGCGACCCCGCAGCACTTTCCCCCGCAAACAGCACAACCGCCTCACTCGCCGGGCCGTACACCGTCATCTCATTCCCTTTCGCTGAGTATCCGGTCCCGGCCGGCTCGATCAACCCGGCGTCCTCCAACCGGTCGAGATGATAATGGACGTTTTGGAGGCTCGTTCCAACGTCCTCACGGATCTCTGGCGGTGTCTGCGGTTCCTCATAAATCGCGGCTAACACAGCTCGCGCGGTCTGCGATCCCAGCACATCAAACGCCATATCAGCTTCTTCCCCATCCACCTCAAGGACTTTTGGCTCGGTTGGTGACGGCGAAACGTGTAAGCGGCTCGGCAGCAGACTCATCGCCCCCGTCTAGTTGAACGGGAACCATACCCCTTGTGGTCGGTCAAACACGCGTTTTACCCTTCAAGCGGTCGAATCCTCGTGACAGCGAGTACCGATTGCACCGTGAGCACAACCAGGAGAGCGGCGGCGGCGAGCATCGTTGGCGCCGAGAGCAATTGCGCCGTCCTCATCGACAGAAAGATGCGTGTCATCCCCATAATGATGAAACTCGCCACGCCAAGACCGACGGCGAGCAGGGACAGCACAACGAATGTATTCCGGCGCATCAGCAGTTGCTACGTCGAGGTGACAGGCAATAAATGACCGCAGTTGCCGCGTTAAATATATCCCTGGTCTTCGAGTCCTTCCATGATGTCGTCAACCAACTCGTCGACTGACTCGTACGGGAACTCTTGATTCCCACCGCCTTTGGTGTTGAGTTCCATGGCGGTCATCGAGAAATCCCCGGATTCGAACTTCGTCCCCGGCCCCTGCGGGAGAGCCGGAACAAGATCCATAGGGCTGTTTACTGGGTAATCGGCACCTTCGAACGCATCAATGAACTGCTGCCGGAGGTCGTCTTTGTCGACCATTGCAATCGTTCATGAAACATACACCCCATTGAATGTTGTGCTCCGCATCACCCGCCCGTTTAAATACACGAACAGCAAGCCCCATCCAGCCACCATAATTCACGGCCCGCCCCAGCGACACTATGCACCATGGACCACGTTCGACGGCCGGAATGACCGTGGTCGCCAGGCGCTCACACCCCCGACTAAGTCCTGGTCGTGGTCCTCACATTCGACGTCCTCTGGGAACTCTTCGAATACCTCTTGGACGTCACAGCGGCCACCACCGAGCTCACAATGCCGCTCGCTCAACACGGGCTCAATGACACCGTCCGCGACCTCATGTTCAAGTCTCTCGGCACCCTCCTCGTCGCCGCATTCGGGCAATCCCACCTCTCTGGAGTCGCCGAATGCATCCGCGACCACCTTACCACACCCGATCACCCCCGCTAATCACCGTACCCGGCGCAACTACCCCTCTCACCCGTCTCGTTCAGAGACCCCGCACACTTCACCATAAAGCAGACACGCATTCGCCTGAACGTTTATACCTGGCTTTCACCTAGTGAATGTATGCTCCGGTCGCTTCTCTCTCGGCTTACCCGGTGGCGGGCCGGCCGCCACCCTGATGACGAAGACAACACATCCTCGGGATTCCGCCCATCAGAAATTGTTGCCTCCGTCCTCTACGCCCATGGGATGGATGTCGAACGACTCGAAGAAGAAATCGCCGACATCGAAGAACAAGCAGCCCGGATTGAGGAAGCCCGCCGCGACCACTGATCAACTGGCCGTTCAAAGCACCCACTGATCTACGTAGAGAGTTTGGTTGTACTGGCGCCCGCGATAACCGATACACTCGTGGTCATGAGCGGAGATCGGAAGCGTGGACTGACTCGAACTGTTCCGTGGGTTCGACCGTGAGAATCACGAGTTAACGCCAACAGTCTGGCGTTGACGTATACTATGCTGTGAGTTGCTGAGAAAGGAGGTTCCGTTCGGCGCGTTGGAGGTGTTCGGACACCGTTCCACCATCTAGCCCGATTTCATCGGCGATTTCGTCTATCGACGTTTTCCGTGGGACCTCGTAAAAGCCCATGTCGTAGGCGGTCTGGAGGACTTCGAGTTGGCGGTCCGTCAGCGTGTCTAGGGTCCGTTGTCCCCCTTCGTACTCGCTTAATCTCTGCAAATCTGGGGTGATTCCGGCCTCTTGGAAGTTCCGCAGCATGGTTCGGATTGACTGTTGTGACCCGACCAGTGACAACAGCATTCCGCGGTCGCTCACGGTTGGGTCACAGACGCCGACGAGATCGTCGTGATCAACGGAGGCACTCTCGGGCATTTCAAGGGCCCTAACTTCGAGGAGGTAGAGATATGTGTCTTCTTTTTCGGTGAGGAACTCCCAGTCGTCGACGCTGTCAATGCTGTCGAGTTGATCCTCATCGAGCCTCTTCTCGACTTCGATCTGAGTGACTCCGCCTCTTCCATCGTCTTCCAGTAACTCGATATCACGTATATGTGCTTCACGGCACTGCGACACGAGTTCCCCGTACCCCATCGCTTCGATTTCCTCATCGCTGAGGTTGATGATCGCTTCCCGCATACAGCGATAGAAGCGATTATTCCATAAAAACGATTCTCCTGTTCTCCAGTCGGTATATTGGTCAGCGAGACTATTCTCCGAAGAACCGTGCGTGAGACGTTGTGAAACGTGAGCGTTGGAGGCGGTGCTTATCTCGTGGGGGTGGACACCGCTGACTGAGTCCAGCCGAATTCCAACCACCCGACAGCGATGATGAAGCTCACCATCCCGACCACAGCGATGAGTCCCTGGTGGACCCCAAGGGCGAGTATCGAGACGACGAGCAGCACGGATGGGATGCCCGGTGCATCATTCCGATAGAAGACGACTGCAAGTGCACTCACCGCCACAAGGTAGCCCACAACGCCGATGACACCGGCCGTAAACAGCAGTTGATCGGTGTGAATGTACTGGACGACGTGTGCGACACCCGCCTGTTGTTCGGCTGGCAGGGCCTGCCCTTCACGAACCAGCAATCCCTTCGTGAGACCAACGATGGCGACGAAGCCAAGATAGAAAAACGCAAACACGCCGGTACCTGCTCGCGAGAGCGTCGCTAACTGACTCCGGTATCTAGCCGAGAGGAGATACAACCCGACAGCCAGCACTGCCAACGATATGAACAACAGGAGATGTGTCGCAACAAACGTATCTGCGACAGGTGATAGACTCTCGTAGGCGTCATCGCCAGCGTGGGGATGGAACCACATTGCAATTGCGGCACCAACCGGTCCGCCGAAAAGGACAATCCGACGCAATATCACAATTAGGCTGCTGGCTCTCTGATGGTGACTGTTCTCTGCTATCTGCTCTGTCTTTCTGGACGTACTCATTGTATCACCGTCACCGTATCCTACAGGCTGGAACCACAGTGGCCATGTCTCCCATCCTGCTAGGGGGATTTAAGTGAACTCTCTGTACCACTTCAGTGAGCAGTACTTTCAGAACTTCATGCGGGATATGACTGTTACTGAATATGTGTCCTCTATCATCGTAGAGGAGATCAAGGCCAACGTGAGCGTCGGCTGTGTCTCAAGTTCGGTCGCAGGGTACTTCGTCTTATTCGGTAGCAGAGATTTCGCGGGTGGCTGGTCAGTGAGATCCGTGCAAGCGGACTCACAGTGTGAAGCCAGTTTCATTGGACCGAGAATCAATCCTACTCCACAGTTGGCCCCAGTTTGAGAATGCATCCGATGCGTATCGGGATCCTCAAAACTCAGGATTGATGTCGTCCGGCCGGATTCCGAGGAGAGCAAGCTCCCACTCGATCGGAACTCGAGATGAACAACGACAGGAACTGGTTACGGTGCGTTCCTTTATCCGTCATGTGCTGCGTTCCGCTTGAACGATACGGCCGCCATCTCGAATGGGCGACGAATGGTAAAGATTGGTCGTCCCACCTCACCAACCGGGTATTCCACGGTCGCTGTGCTGACTGCAGAACGATATTCAGCACTTGTTTTTCGTCGATGGGCGCGACCCTGATCGACAACTACGGAGGAATGATACGACAGGCCAGCGACTCCGTCTGCGGGATTCGGTTTTGGGTAGCGACCGCCGTGCTACCCTCGGGTCAGGTTACGGAGCGTGTAGGCATGATAGGCGACCCAGCCTGTCAGAACGAGTAAGAACAGCCGCTGGCTGAGGCCGGCTTGCTCGCCGGCCGGTCCCTCGAGGCCGGGGGAGATGCTCATCATATGCCAGGCCAACAAACCGAGGGCGAGGATGGCGATGCCAAGGGGAAGATATCTGTTCCGATAGTTGGGCCATCGGGCATCGTGATTGAGCCCCCATGACGTGATCGCGATTCCCAGAATCGCCGACGGAAATGCCACTAAGGCAGCAAGTTCGTGGTAGTGGGTTGTCGCCGCCTGCAGATTGTCCGGGTCTAATTGGAAATAGCCGCCCATGATGACACCGGCTCCGAACACGACGAGAAGCGGCACACCGATGAGGAGTCGCCAACCTCTGTTACTCCAGACGAGGAGCCCGATTGCGAATACAATGACGCTCGCCCCCAAGATATAGAAGTTGAATTGTTGGACACCAGCATAGGGTGCACCGACCGCGCTCAAATAGCTAATTTGCTTGTTCACCGGGTTGTACGAGGGCCGCATGAGCCCAAGCATGATACTGCCGACCCACCAGATGACCGGTCCCACGATACCGGCGATACCAGTCCCTTGTACCAGTGGGTCCCAACCTGCCTCGTTCCCGGTCGGCTTTCCAGTTTCTCTCGTCATGCGGTGCGCAAACAAACCTAATCTTAGTAAAGATTTTGGCTCGTTGAAATCCTCGGTAGTTGATGGGTTTCAGCGTTCTTGCTGCATACAGAGTGTGTCTGCGGCGGACCGGTCGCTGGCTCCACGGAATTGGCACAAACCCACAGAGGGGTTACTACTCGACATGGACTGTGCCCTTCATGCCCAGGCTCTCATGTGGGATGCAGACATAGTCGTACTGCCCTGGCACGTCGAACGTGTGCTCGTAGGTTTTCCCCCGGGGGACGAGTGAGTCATTCGGTGACTCGTTGGGACCGTAGCTGGCGAATCCATCGGCGTCGCCAGGCAGGTCCACATCGTCGCTGTCGTCGGGCCGACAGCAGAGGTTGTGGCCGGCGCTTGCGAACCCCCAGGTCACGGAATCGCCGACCTGCACCGTCAGCTCTGCGGGGCGGAAGACGTTCTCGTCGTCTGCGCCTGCGATCACGTCGGCGTCGGGAAACGACGGGCCGGAGAGACACCCGGTGAGGCTGCCACCGAGACCGATTGGGATAGCTGTGATCAACCGACGTCTACCGATACGAATTGGCCGCTGTCGACCCCGCACGCCGGATCGTCTCTGTGCGGTATGGTGCTGGTGTTGATTGTCGGGTCCATTCTCGGTCATGCGGGTGTGTCAGCCGGTGGTTCGACGACGTCGGTTGGGGCCTCTGCGGTCAGGAGGATGACACCGATGGCGATGTACGCCAGCAGGTTGACCACGTTAGCGGTGAAGTTCGGCAGACCAGTCAGTACTAACCGCACGAGGGGAACGGATACTGCGGCGACAAGCAGGAGGACGCCGATGGCTCTCGGATGGACGTCCACGAGGAGAACGACGGTGCCCAAGAGGGCGTACGCCGCGTACAGCGTCGCCATGCCCACAAGGGGGGTCAACGCGAGTGGACCGGGTGTCTCGGTGAGCATCCCGAGCGGTTTCAAGATGCCCGTGCCCAGGACGACGATAGACCAGGCGATGACGGCGATCACCGCCAGGACGGCCGCGGTGCGAGACAGGTACGGTCGCCGCTCGACGAGGACGGGATACAGGCCCAACAATCCGAGCACGACGAGGTTCCCCCCAACCGATGCGAACGTGGTGTCCTGCGGGATGGACGTCCCGCTGTAGGTCACGAGTATCTCGCTCGCCACGAAGACTGCGTACAGCACCGCCCCGACGAGGATCAGTTCCGGAGCGTACTCTTCGAGCGTTCTGAATCGGCCTGTTTCTGATGCCATGGCGTGGGATACCCGCGCCGGCGAGTTATAGTTAATCTGTATGACATTACCGTTTGAGGGTTGACACGTCTGCGGGGCCATCGGCCTCGCGAAACTCATCGGCGGTTGGCTTTAACCGTGCTTCCGGCGAAGAACCGGCATGACCACCGACAAACCCGAGGCATCGAGCCTCTCACCCGACGAGGCGTTTGCCCTCGTCGCCGACGAAACCCGCCTCGAAATCCTGCGGACGCTCAGCGAGACCGACGAACCGCTGGCGTTCTCGGAGCTGTTCGAGCGCAGCGAGTACGACGACTCCTCGAACTTCAGCTACCACCTCGACAAACTGGAGGGCCACTTCATCAGTCGGACCGACGAGGGCTACGCGCTCCGGCAGGCGGGCCGCCGGGTCGTCGAGGCGGTCATCGCGGGCACGGTGACCGCGGACCCATTGGTCGAGCGGGCGCCGACCGACAGGCCGTGCCCGTTCTGTTCGGCCCCGATCGAGGTGAGCTACGAACAAGAGCGCGTTAAAATGTACTGTCCGGAGTGCCCCGGTGTCGGACGACAGGATGAGGAAGGGGGGCAGTTCGCTACCGAGGTCGGCACGCTGGGCCATATCTCGCTACCCCCCGCGGGCGTCCAGGGGCGAACGCCAACGGAGATGCTAAACGCGGCTCAGGTTTGGTCCAACTTAGACCTCCTGGGCGACAGTGCCGGCGTCTGTTCGCGCTGTTCGGGCACTGTCGAACGCTCGGTTACCGTCTGCGAAGACCACGACGTTTCTGCGGATATCTGCGATCACTGCGAGCGACGACACAGGGTGCTCTTCGAGGTCGAGTGTATGACCTGCCCCAACAGCAAAAGCGGAATTGCCATCGTTTGCCTGCTGGCAGAGACCGAACTGTTGTCGTTCCTCACCGATCACGGTGGAAATCCCCTCATGCCTGAGACATATGATGTGGGGCCGGGAGCGCTGGCGAACTACAAGGAGGACGTTCTCTCAATAGACCCGTTCGAGGCGAAGTTCACGTTTACTATCGATAACGATGCTCTCACATTAACCATCGACGAGAATGTCTCAGTGGTCGATGTGGAGAGAGACCGGAATTTTGAACCTCCTTGATGGACGAATCATCTGTATCTCGCACAACTTATCTGACAGATAAATTATAATTAAACGAGCTAATCTGTACATGAATCCTCTCTATTCATCGATCCAATCTGGCTGATTCTACAGTCCAATTTCACTACGGGCATTATTTCAGAGAATAGATATCGAAACTCATAGAAGTACATCTCGCCCGGGAGTCATTCTAATATTTCACTGTCAGCTATCCCCGGCAATACGACGGTAGAATAACTCTCGACGAGAAATTTGATTCTCAAAAACTTCGAAGAAAATAGTAATTATCTATAATCGAAGGTATGTCGCCCGGAACACTAACCACCGACGTCATTCCTAGCAGCGTGCTGTGTCGGTCGGGTAACCCTCGTGCCGGGCAAGAGACCGTTTTATCGGTCCTTGTATATGGCACACCTGGGTTCGCCGCTCTGTCATTGCTGCCCTGTCGGGCGACTCAGGCGGGGACTGAAGGTGTGCATGCTTCCTACGTTGCCCGCGAATAACCGTTTTTCGCCTCCCAGGTACCGTTGTCAGGTCACCTTATACGTTTCTTCGGGGAGTTGGACATAGCCTGTTTCGCGGAATCGGAATTTGTAATACAGATATTGGATGAAGAGTTTTGCGCCGGTTAGTCCGCTGGCGCCGATGTCGCGGGCCGACAGGTCGGTGTGGCGTTGGACGCGGCTGATGAGACTGAATAAGCGATCCCAATCGGTGGGTTCGTAGCCACGGACCATCTTGGCGAACACGCAATTCCGTCGGATCTCATCGCCGATCGCGGTCTGCCATTCGGAGTTGTAGGCGGCCATCGTGCCGTTGGCTGCTAACTGGCCCGCGATATGGCCGGTTCGGATGGCGACGTGGTCGCCGCCTTCGTGGAATGCCGATGTTGCTCCCATGGCCCCACCAACGATCGCAATGTTCGCACTGGTTGGTGACTCGATTGGTCGTGTCGAGGAGATGGGGTAGGTTTCGGTCCCATCGGCTTTCCCGCGGTCTTCGAGAAGCGGGAAGTCCTCGAGGTGATAGTCTGGATACGCAGCCTCGAGGAGGCGATGCAGATACGTTGGGGGTTGGGGGAGTCGGTCGTCGTCTTCTCGCAGCAGCTGATACTGCTCGGGGTGGGCCACGTCGTTGAATTCCATCCCGATCGGCATTGTGAGGCCGACGCGGGCAACGGTCCCGTCGTTGGGGAAGACCCAGGGATAGGCGGTATGTCCGGGGATGTAGCCCCACCAGAATTTGATCCGGTCGGCTTCGAAGACCTCGGGTGGGAATTCACGATACTCCTGGTAGGCGATATGGTTCGCTCGACGAGAGGCGAGTCGTGCCATGTGGTCTTCGGAGAGCCACTCTTGGAGGACCGTTCCGGTGATGGGTCGCTGTGGGCCATCGGCAAGGATGAGGAAGTCAGCGGTCAACTCGGTTCCGTCGCGGAGTTCGACCGTGTGTTCCGGGCGGCCGGTGAGTGAGACGGTGACGTCGGCGACGGCGGTTCCCACGCGATACGACGCCCCGGCATTTTCTGCGCGGTCTCTGAGCCAGTCATCGAACCGTGCCCGGTGGACTGTAAACCCGAAATTAGGGTAGGTCGATTCGATTGAGGTATCTGTGAGTTCCAGGGTGTCGGTCGGCCCGATGAATTCGGCAGCCTGGAGTTCGCGATGTTTAACGTGGTCGGGAATCGGTTCATCGAGATCCATCAAGTCAACCCAATAATCAAGGATACCAGCTGCATCCGTCGAATCTGGCCCGAGGCCGTCCCGATCAGCACGCGGGATACCTTTCTCGATGACAACAGCATTGGCGCCGTTGCTCGCGGCTGCATAACCGGCCGCCGAGCCTGCCGGTCCCCCGCCGACAATCACGACATCCACCTGTTCCATACGAGGTCCCGCTCCTGGCCGAGATATAAAATGCTTGATACTCACGCCATCGCCCGTCTGAGAGACACAACCGTCAATAATCCGGTGGTTCTTCGCGGACACCGTCTCGCTTATTCACCACACGCGCCCAGACAAATAACGCATCAGAGAGCCGATTGAGGTAGGCGACAGACGCCTCATTGATTGGTTCCTCCCGTGCTAACGCGACGGCCCGGCGTTCCGCCCGACGACACACCGCCCGGGCATGATGGAGCTTCGAGCCGGTATCGCTTCCACCCGGCAAGATGAAATTCTGTAACGGCTCCAGTTCATCATCGAAGACATCCATCCAATCCTCGAGCCGATTGACGTGATGCCGCTCAATATGTGGCGAATCCGCATCATCAGCCTCTGGATTCGCAAAATCAGCTTGAATAATATGGAGGTGGTTTTGAACCGCCCGTAATTTCTGATCGATATCATCGTACTCCGATGGATGAATCATCCCGATCAGACTGTTAATTTCGTCAACAGTCCCATATGCCTCAATCCGCGGATTCGTCTTCGACACCCGCGACATATCCATCAAATCTGTCTTTCCCTCATCGCCCCGACCGGTGTAAATGGTCATACGTCACGGCTTCAACGCCCGACGGCTTAATCCTCCATGGTGGCTTCCCGCTTGACAGCTGAATCCACTTTTGACACTCGCAGTACCACTGCGTCTGGCTTCTCTTCTATCATGTGCGTCAATTTCTCTTCCGAGAACAGGTCCAGTATCGCGTGATCTCTGGGTATGAATTAATCGTTCGAGACGTCGTTTTCGGTTGGTGTGATGAACCAGTAGGCAAAGAGACCGACGGCCAAGCCGAGCCCGAACCCCCACTGCACCCCGACGCGGAGTTCGCCGATGAGGAAGCCACCGATGACCATCAAGCCAAAAGCGAGGGTAAAAAACGCCGTTGCACGCATGGCGTCATCCTGCAGTAGCTGCTGCATCACTCCTGATTCGTGCTGGCCTGAGGTAAACCCAGTTGTTTGTCCGAACCCATTCAACCGGTCACGATAGAGATATCGGGATTCCATCGAAGTCATTCATTGACGTGGACGGCTAGAGTCCTTGGTTTTGGAGTTCGCGGGCGATGATGAGTTTCTGGATTTCGGTGGTGCCCTCGTAGATC